>CAZKOI010000001.1:0-47860 GCA_964554315.1 uncultured Enterobacterales bacterium
CAGCACATTGGCTTTGTCTTCCAGTTCCACCACCTCCTCCCCGATCAGGACGCCGTGCACAACGTGATGATTCCGGCACTGATCAGCGGAATGCGCCAACCCGAAGCGCGCGACCGGGCTGCGGCGCTCCTCGAGCGTGTTGGGCTCGCGGACCGACTAGACCACCGGCCGGGGGAGCTCTCCGGTGGGGAGCAGCAGCGTGTGGCTCTGGCTCGTGCGTTGGTGCAGAGTCCGCGGTTGCTCTTGGCGGATGAGCCGACGGGAAACCTCGATCCCGACACGGCTGCGGAGATGCTTGATCTCATGCTGAGCCTGAATGAGTCCGAGGATACGACGCTCATGGTGGTGACCCACTCTCTGGCTCTGGCGGCGCGATTTCCACGTCAGCTCTCGCTCGAGGGTGGACGGTTTGTGGAGCAGCCATGCGCCTGATGTGGATGCTCGTCGCCTTCTTTGCCACAGCACCGACGGCGTCGGCCCAGTGGGCATCCGAGGTCGCCGTCGAGGAGGGCGTGCCGGAGACGGTGAAGGGCCATGTGGTCGACGTTCGCTTTACGGGGCTCAGCCGCGTCGAGGAGGCTGCGCTTCTGGCCTCGGTGGGGATGAGGGCCGGCGAGCTGGTCAGCATGGCCAAGATTCAGCGGGATCTGATCGCCATCTACGAGACCGGCTTCATCGAAGATGTTCGAGTCGACATCTCCCCAGCGGAAGGCGAGACGATTCTGGGCAATCCACCGGTTCGAGTCACCTTCGAGGTGCAAGAGAAGCCGGCGATTCGAGACACGCTGATCAGCGGAAACAAGAAGATCGACGAGGAGGGACTGCGCGAGGTCATCTTCATCGATCCCTTCGCGGTGCTCAACCAAGCGGACATCAACGACAGCATCGAGGCGATGCGCAACCTCTACCTCGAGAAGGGCTTCTACCTGGTCGAGATCGAGCCCATCATCCACGAGGTGGATGAGGATGTCGTCGAGGTCGAGTTCAAGATCAAAGAGAACAAGAAGGTTCGAGTCCAGCGAATCGACATCGTCGGCAATGAGCAGGTCCCCGACCGCAAGCTCAAGAAGTTCATGCAGACCAAGGAGGCCGGCATCATGCCGTGGCTGTCCTCGAGGGGCGTGTTCAATGAGGCCATGCTGCAGGCGGACACGGCCATCATGCAGCAGGTGTTTCTGGAGCACGGCTTCGTCGATGTGAAGATTGAGCCTGCGACGACCTACCTGTCGAAGGACAAGCGATTTGTCTATGCGACGATCCACGTCACGGAGGGGCAAGAGTACAAGCTCGGCAAGATCACGATTGAGGGAGATTTTGACGACGCCAAGGGCCTGACCGAGGAAGCGGTCACCCGCATCATCGAGGGAACATCCGCCGCCGACATCCGGCTACGCTACGAGCGAGCGAAGCGGAAGGCGGCGCGTGGCAGCGAAGAGGAGAGCCCCCCACCCGCGCCCGGCTGGGATCGGCGCCGAACAGACCCCTTCAACCTCGACGCGAACAAGCCCGTGCGAACGGGGGATGTCTACACCCTGAGCACGCTCCAAATGGTCCGCCAGGAGATTCAGGACCTCTATGGCGAGGAGGGCTATGCGTTCGCGAATGTGAACCCCATCCCCACCACGCATCCTGAGGACGGCGTGGTTGACCTCAACTTCGCCATCTCGAAGGGCGAGCGCATGTGGATTGGGCAGATCGACATCACGGGGAATGATCCCACCTTTGACAAGGTCATTCGCCGAGAGATTCCCATCAATGAAGGGGATTTATTCTCGACATCGAAGGTCCGCGAGGCTCAGATGCGGCTGCAGAGGACGGGCTTCTTTGAGACCGTGGCGGTGGAGACGCCACCCGCCAAGGAGGAACAGACGCTCGACATGAAGGTCGATGTGCTCAGCCAGCCAACGGGCAGCTTCTCAATTGGTGCCGGATTCTCGAGCATCGAGAACTTCATGTTCACGGCCCAAGTTCAGAAGAACAACTTCCTGGGGCTGGGCTACATCATGGCGGCATCCGCCAACATCAGCGGGCTTCGTCAGCAGGCCAACTTCAACATCTTCGACCCCTACTTTTTGGACTCGCGATGGACGCTCAGGCTCGGCGCCTACCTCACCCAAGAGCAGTTTATTGAGAATCAAATCAGTCGTGGAGGCAGCCTCGGAATCGGGCGGTATCTCGACGCTCGGGATGACCAAAAGCTTGAGGTGGTCTACTCGGTCAACGAGTCCGACCTTGTTGGTCTGGCGCCCTACAAGGCTCGGATGTACGGCGGCGAGCTCTATGAGCAGGGCGTGAGCAGCTCGGGTGGCCTTGTCTACAGCCTAGACAAGCGAAACAACCGCATCAATGCCACCAAGGGCTTCATGGGTTCGCTCAGCGGGACGCTCACGGGTGGCTGGAGAGCAAACGACGAGGAAGTCGTCAGTCTCTTTGGTGGTGACTTCAACTACTACGAGCTCAAGGCCAACCTTCGAACCTACTACCCACTGGTCAAGTCTGAGGCTCTGGTCTTCAAGTACAACGTCACGCTCGGTCACATGGGCAGCACGGACGGCACCATCATTCCATGGAGCCAGCGCTACAAGGTGGGCGGCATCACCTCCATCCGTGGCTACGACTGGTACTCCCTTGGGCCCAGCATTCGAGCCAGCGGCTATCGGGCAGGAACTCATGTTCTTGCGTGGCAAGGCTCGGACGATCCCAGCGCGGCCGATGATAGGTTGGTGATTGGCGGTACGCGCTCCTGGGTCAACAACTTCGAGGTCGAGGCGCCCATTGTTCGACAAGCGGGCATCTCGGCTGTTGTGTTCTTCGATACCGGAAACGCCTATGGCGATGTCTGGGGTCGAGGACCCTTCGATGCCAGCGATCTTCGAGCTGCCTATGGGTTCGGAATTCGCTGGTTCTCCCCGATGGGGCCCCTCCGCTTTGAGTGGGGCTTCCCGATCAATCCGCGCGCCGACGAGCGCACGGTCGTCTTTGATTTTTCCATGGGCTCAATGTTCTAGGGCGCAGCCTAAACCCTCCCGGAGGCCAACATGATGTTTCGAACACTCTTACTCAGTACACTCCTGAGCGCACAGAGCGCATTTGCCGGCGGAATCGCCGTCGTGGACTTCAACAAGGCCGGTTCACTGGTCCGCGAAGGCGCAAAGATTCAGGCTGACCTTGAGCAGCTTGCCTCCGACCGCAAGCAGCGCATCACGGAGATGCAGGCCGAGTTCCAGGCCAAGGGTGAGGCCTACCAGAAGCAGCAAATGATCCTTAGTGAGGAGACTCGCGCACAGAAGGAGCAAGAGTTGATGCAGATGCAACAAGAGCTCCAGCAGGCCATGATGTCGGCCGAGCAGGAGCTGCAGTCTGCCCAGGCGCGGAAGGCCAACGCCCTCTTTGAGCGGATGCGCTCGGTCGTCGAGACGATCGGCAAAGAGAAGGGCTATGACATCGTGATTGAGGCCAGCGCCGTCATGTACCACGGCGACGTGGACGACATTACGGCCGAGCTCGTCACCCGCTTCGACTCGGGCAAGTAGTCCGTGGGCGGCCCGCTCACACTGAGCGAGGTCGCTGCCATGGTCGGTGGTCGTGTCGCGGGCGACGGAGCCGCCGTGGTGGTGGGCGTGCGGGCGCTGAACACGGCGGGCCCGCAGCACCTCAGCTTCTTGGCCAACCGACGCTACACACCAACCGCTCGCGGAACCGCGGCCGGTGCCGTTCTAGTCGGTCCTGACGTCGATCTGGGCGACACTGCGACGGTGGTGGTGGAGGACCCCTACCGGGCATTCGCGCAGGTCATGCAGCACTTCCATCCTGCCGAGGTTCCGGAGCCGAGGATCGATCCGCTCGCGCAGGTGGCCTCGGACGCGGTGGTCTCGGGTGCCCGCGTCGATGCCTTTGCGTGGGTCGGCTCGGGAGCCCAGGTTGGGCCCGGTACATGGCTTCAGTCTGGCGCGTACGTCGGCGCGGGGGCGGTGGTCGGTCGGGGGTGTAGGCTGATGCCCAATGCCGTGGTCATGGATGGGTGCGAGATCGGTGAGCGAGTATGGCTCAATCCCGGTGCCGTCGTGGGCTCGGACGGCTTTGGTTTTGCGCCGGGGCCGACCGGTCATCTCAAGATTCCCCAGGTTGGTCAGGTCACGCTTGGGGATGACGTTGAGGTGGGCGCGAACAGCTGCATCGACCGGGCTGCGCTCGACCACACGCGTGTGGGGTCGGGCTCGAAGTTGGACAATCTGGTCCAGGTTGGCCACGGGGCAGAGCTGGGTGCGGACTGCCTGATGGTGGCCTACTCAGGCGTCGCAGGCTCCGCCTCTCTGGGGAGAGGTGTGGTGCTTGCGGCCAAGGCGGCGGTGTTGGGTCACTTGAGCGTTGGGGATGGGACTCGTGTGGGCGTAGCCAGCGTCGTCACCGCTTCGGTCGAGGCGAACCGTGCGGTCTCGGGTGTCCCTGCCATCGAGCACCGCCGATGGAGGCGTGCGGTCACCGCCTTTAGCGAGCTCGACCAGCTCACGAAGCAAGTCCGCCGCCTTGAGAAGAGGCTGAAGGATCTAGAGGAGAGACAACCATGAACATCGACGCCGTCATGGCGCTGCTGCCCCATCGCTATCCCTTCCTGATGATCGACCGCGTGGAGTCCGTTGACCCGGGTGAGCGCGCGGTGGCGACAAAGTGCGTCACCATCAATGAGCCGCACTTTCAGGGTCACTTTCCTCAGGCACCGATCATGCCGGGAGTGCTCATCGTGGAGGCGTTTGCGCAAACTGCAGGGATCGTCGCGCTGACGGCCCACGAAGACCTTGCGAGAAAGACGGTCTTACTTCTTGGGATCGACAAGGTCCGATTTCGACGGCCGGTACGTCCCGGTGACCGCCTCGAGATCACCGCGGAAAAGCAGGGCGTGTCGAGGGGAATCTGGACGTTTCGAGTGGTGGCCCGTGTCGACGGAGCGAAGGTTGCAGACGGCAGCCTGATGGCGACGGTCGCTGACGAATCGGTTTGAGCTAGCGAAGCGCTGGATTGATGGGACATAATCACAGTAGGATGGGGCGTTAGAGGACCCGCGAAGCTGTGACGACACGAGAGTCAAAAGATCCCGCCGCCCCGGCTGTGGGGGAGCGTTCAGGGGGGGCGACCAACATTCTCGCGCCCGGAACACTGATCGGCGGAAAATTTCGCATTGAGCAGCGCATCGCACGCGGCGGTCAGGCCTCCGTGTATCTGGCTCGACAAGAGCCGCTCAACCGTCCCGTTGCACTCAAGCTGCTGTCCCCGCCCTCCTTCGAGGCAACGACGGCTGAACGCGACGAGTTTGAGCAGCGCTTTCTGCTTGAGGCGCGAACCCTCGCCGGGCTCGATCATCCGAACATCGTGACGGTCTATGACTACGGCGAGACGCATGACGGGCGGTATTACCTCGCGATGGAGTTCATCAGCGGGGGGCGCTTTCTGGATCTGATAAGGCGTAGTCACATGGAGCCCTCACGGGCCGTCAATCTGTGCATTCAGGTCGCCCAAGCGCTTCGCTATGCTCACAAGCGAGGCGTGGTTCATCGCGACGTAAAGAACTCCAATGTCTTGGTTCGCCAGCTGGACAACGGAGAGGAGCAGGCCAAGGTGGTGGACTTTGGGTTGGTCAAGCTCTCTAAGGTGGACTCTGGTCTCACGCAGACCGGCATGATCCTGGGGTCACCCCACTTCATGGCACCGGAGCAAGCCACCGGTCAAGGCGTGGACCACCGGGCAGACATCTATGCAACGGGTGTCTTGCTCTACTGCGGCCTGACCGGCAGGTATCCCTTCGACGGACCCCATGCGACGGCCATCATCACGGCCCATGTCACTCGCGATGTCCCGACCTTTGCGAGTGTTGCACCGAAGGTGCGAATTCCCGATGGCCTAGAGCTGGTCGTGCGGCGGTGTCTCGAGAAGAAACCCAGCCGCCGATACCCGAGCATGGACGCGCTCATCGCGGATCTCTTGCCCTACCATACGGGAAGCCCTGTGGAGGCCGCCTCGGGTGAGTTTCATACCCTCACCGGGGTGAAGGCCGTTCGGCCGAGGCGAGATTGGGCCTCTGTTTGGGCCGGCATCGTCGTCGGTGGAGTCATCGCGGTCTTGGTGGCGATGGTCGTGGTGACTGCGGTGCTGGGATACAGGATGCGCGATCAAGCGCAGGCGGACGAGCGTCTTCCTCAGGAAGCGAGCGCTTCAACGCAGGCGGTCGACGTGAGGGATGAGCCCCCGCCAGCGACACCTCAGCCGGCGACAGAGCCGACCGAGGAACCCGTGGAAGCCGCTGCCCCGGCTCCGTCGCCGCCGGCAGAAGCCAGGCCGGCTCGCTCCAAACCTCGTCGGGCGAGCCCTGCCAAGGCTCGCTCCGAGCGCAAGAGGGCCGCGGCCTCGACCAAGCCTGCACCCGCTCCAACCCCCGCCCCGCCTCCTAAGTCGGGCGGCGATGATTGGTCCGACGTTGACCTCGAGCGCTTGGAGAACCCCTGGGACGAGTGATCGCCGGCCTCCTGTTCTGTCTCGCGGTGGCTGGGCCTGTTCACGCTCAGCAGTCCTCCAGTCGAGATTCGCGCGCGAAGGAGCTGTTCGTCACCGGGCAGAGCTTCTACCAGTCGGGCCGCTACCGCGATGCCTTGGTCGCATTCGAGACCGCCTTTCGGCTGAGCGGGCGGAGCAATATCCTTCGCTCGATCGCCTATTGTCACGAAAACCTGGGCGAGATTCAGCAGGCGCTCGACGTCTTGTACCGGTATCGTGGCCTCGCAGCAGAAGACAAGATGGCCGAGATCGAGCGCCACATTCAGCGCCTAGAGGATCGTCTGCGGGAGGAGACCGTCGTAGTTGCTCCCGTCGAGGGTCGCTCAGAGGATCCTCAGCGGACGGAACGTCGCTCGAATGATGGGGTCTCGACCGCCCCCTCCTCCTCCGAGCAGACCAAGAAGCCAGCGGCTAGACCCCGCACAATAGAGCCGCAGAGAGCCTGGCAAGTCGGGCTTGGGCCGACGCTGGCCTATGGCGTCGGGGGTGTGGCGATCGCGACGGGCGGTGTGTTTGCCATCAAGGCTCAGCAGGCGCGAGTCTCCGCGGCGTCCCTCTGCAGTGACGGGGCTGGCTTCTGCCCCCGCTCGGCGGCCCCATACATCAATGATGACGGGACCTACTCCATGCTGGCCGATACGAGCTTCGCCGTCGGTGGACTGGCCCTCGTCGGTGCGACCGTTTGGATGGTGGTCAACAACCGCGCTGCCGCTGGGGTGCGCGTGCTTCCGACGGGCAATGGCCTTGGACTGGTAGGGAGCTTCTGATGCGATCCTTGATGGTTGGTGTCTCGCTGGTCTTCACCAGCTGCTCGTTCACCAAGTTTGCGTTCACCAAGTGTGACCGCAACCAAGAGTGCCGTGACGCCTTTGGTTGGGGCTATGTCTGCGCCCAAGATCTCTGCCAAGAGGTGGCTCCAATCAAGCGGTGCGAGCGTACCTACCCGAGCGATCTCCTCAACAACGTGGAGGGGTATCGGGACCGCATTGTCATTGGGGTTCAGTTCGACCAGAGTCAGTTTGAGGTGGAGTCGCTGGCCGCGGAGTTCGCTCTCGAGGAAGCCATCAGTGCCAGCGGACTCGGCGACAAGAAGTTCGCTGCCGTGGTCTGTACCAACGAGGCCTCGTCGGCCTTCGATGGGCTCGACCAAGACCAGGCGAATGTTGCGGTGAGCGAGTACTTGGCAGACCAAGTGGGTGTGGCGGCCATCATCGGCCCGGCCTCGAGCGATCGCGTCGAGGAGGCCTTCTTGGCTGTTGAGCCGTTTGGCACGTTGGTGATCTCCCCGACGGCGACGAGCCCCGCGCTCACGCCGCTGGATGGCGCGGTGTCGACGTACTCCGAGCCGGGCCTGCTGTGGCGAACATCCCCACCCGATGACATCCAAGGGGCGGCGCTCGCCGAGCTGATGCGTGCCGAGGGAGTCCGCACCGTGGCCGTGATCGTCGAAGAGGGCAATTACGGCACAGCACTCGGTGTGATCGTCAAGAACACCTTTGAGGATGATGGAGGGGCGGCGACCCTGGTGCCGTTCGACAGCGGCAGTACCGCATCGCTCCTTGAGAAGGTGGCGATGGTGGAGAACATGTCCGTGGGCGGCGTCGTCTTCATCTCTTCCGATCGAGGGGATACGGAGGCGTTTCTCCAGGTCGTCGCCTCGCGCTCGGCCGGGCAAGGACACGATTGCAGCTCGGAAGACGACTGCCCCTTCCGCGACGATGGCGCACAGATCTACCTTGCCGACGGCGGCAAGGACCTGACGCTCTTCGAGAACGTGGACGGGATCGAGGGAATCCTAGAGCGTGTTCGGGGGACCGCCCCCACTCATCAGCAGGGCTATGTCTACGATGTCTTTGCAGAGAGCTTCGATGCCAAGCGCGGAGCGGGGTCGGCGGCCTCGACTCCGTTTACGCCGTATGCCTACGATGCCGGCTGGCTTGTTGTCCACGGGGCGGCATGGGCGCACTACAACGAAGCGACCATCAACGGGCTCGGCATCGCGCGAGGGCTGCGTCAGGTGAGCAACAAGCAAGCAGGGACGCTCGACGTCGAGGTGGGACGCATCGACTGGAATGCGGTGAAGTCGGAGTTTCAGTCGGCCCAACCGATCGACGTGGAGGGCGCCTCTGGAACGCTCGATTTTGACTCGGAGACGGGGGAGACGTCCGGGGTGATTGAGGAATGGTGTGTTCGCGACTTGGGCACAGGACTCGGCTTCGGAACTGTCTTTATCAGTGAGGACCAAACGTCAGTCTGCGTACCGAACTAGCGAACGAGTCCTTCGATGAGCGGGACCTCGAGGACCTTTTCGTGATGGATGGGCCCGTGACCAAAGAACCCCTCTTCGCCGAAGAGCTCGCCGTGATCCGCGGTGATGGTCAGCCAGGTGTTTGAGGGCAGGGCATCAAGGAGGTCTTTCACGGCCCCATCCACCCAGGAGACTGTGCGGACCTGCCGAGCCTGAAGTTCCCTGAGCCGGTCCAGGTCGAAGCCGGCCTCAGCCTCGGTCAGCATGCTCCCCCCGCCAGCTCGCTTGAAGACACCGTGTACACCGTGAATGACGGGCCACTCATTCTCGGGCTCATCCGGTGTGGCGTATGGATAGTGGGTCTCACCCGTGTTGAGGAGAACAAAGTTGGGCCGTTCCGTTGACCACTTGATCAGCGGCAGCATGGCCCGGAGGTCGTTGTGCGCCGGAGCCAGCGACCAGGCGTCAAAGTCTACGTTGAGCGGGGTGTGGCTGTTCAGCACCGGAAGACTCACGACGGCCTGTGTGTGGTAGCCCAGCGTGTACCTCAAGAAGTGCGGCAGCCAGAGCCTCGGGACCATGTCGACAAAGCCAAGCTGCGGAACGCCCAGGCGGTGCGCGAGGCCGCCGAGCTCTTGCTTGTAGTAGGTCGATGCAAACACATGCCGAGGGTTCTTGTGGGGAAGCAACCCCATCAGCAGGTTGAAGTGTGCAGGAGAAGTCCAGCTTGCGTAGCTGTATCGGCGCTCGAGTGCCCCCAGACGTGCCATGGTCGGCGTCTGAGCCGCGGCGAAGCTGTCGAAGCGGCAGGAGTCTAAGACCAAGAGCACAAAGTTCCGCGCACCGGCCGGGGGATCAGGTCTAGTCACGGGGGTGGGCTAACCCAATTTGAGTTCTGCCTCGACTCACGCGCTCGTCAGCCAGGTCCCGCTCTCAGCCCATCCAGGCGCCGCCATTGATATCGATGCCTTGTCCCGTCACCCCGGTCGCGTCAGGGGACATCAGCCAATTGACGACACCCGCGACGTGCTCGGGTTGACTCATGCGACCGGCCGGGACGGCCTTCATGGCGATGGCATGGGCCTCCTCACGTGTGACACCGATGGCGTTTGCCATGCCGTCGATCCCATCCCAAGCCATCTCCGTCTCGACCCAGCCCGGACAGATCGCGTTGACCTGGACGCCGTCCGATGCCAGCTCAAGCGCGAGGGCTCGGATGAGGCCCAGGATGGCCGTCTTGGATGCACAGTACCCGGTGTAGCCAGGCACACCAAAGCGCCCGAGAATGGACGCGATGGCGATGAGGTGACGAGCATCCGGTCCCGGCGCCAGGTGGCGCTGTGCGGCTCGGAGGCAGTAGTATGTGCCCATGAGGTTGGTCTGGACCAAGTCGTCAAAGCGGTCATCGGGACCGTCGACGTTAGGCCCGCCGACGCCGCTGTTGGCGACAAACCCCGTGATTGGGCCGAGCGCGTGGACCAGAGCCTCAAAGGCCCGGTTCACGGCGTCTCGGTCACGAATATCGCACGCGGAAACGACGACCTTCGGAGCGCCCGCCTGTCGAGCGGCGTCCGCGACGACGTGTAGACGGTCTTCTCCACGAGCCAGGAGGGCCAGCTGATGGCCTGATGATGCTAGCCGAAGCGCGATGGCGCGGCCTATTCCGGTGCCTGCGCCGGTGATGACGGTGGTTTTCATGCGGTCTCTCCTCAGAGAACCAAGCTCACGCTCAGACCATCACCCGTTGGTAGAATCCCAGTCTGGATGCGAGGGTCTGCATAGAGCCTAGCGTTAAAGTTTTGAAGGGCCTCGGTAGCCGAGTCTCCAGGCTCGGCTGGTGAAGCGGTTCGGCCACCCCAGAGGACATTATCGGCGAGAATCAGGCCGCCTGGACGCAGGCGAGGAATCGCAGCCTCGAGTGCATCGACGTAGCCTTCTTTGTCGATGTCGATCAGCACCGCGTCAAAGGTGCCCTCCGTTTGCTTGAAGAGCGCGATGGCGTCTCCCACTCGGATATCAATCCGAGCGGCCAGAGGGTGGTCACCATAGATGCGCGCGAAGTGGGCTTGAACCGACGGATCGACCTCGGTCCCGATCACGGAGCCCCCGTCCCCTACGGCTCGGGCGAAGTAGTAGGCCGAGAAGCCGAAGCCGGAGCCAAACTCGAATACCCGGCGAGCACCAATTCCCCGTGCCAAGAGCTCGAGCCAGCGACCCGAGGTCTGACCGATGAGAGGAAAATCGTGAGCGAGCGCATGACGCTCCAGGGAGGCCTCGAGCGGCGTGCGGTCTGGGCTCAAGCCGTCGATGTAGGCCCCCACAGCGGGAGTCAGGATGGGCAATCGTGCGTTGGATGGAGCGGCCATTCTTAGCCTCTAAGGCTCCGCCAGCGATTGTGCAGCCACAACCAGCTGTGCGGACGCTCGCGGATCTTTTCTTCATAAAAGGACTGACTGAAGGCGGTCAGGGCGAGTACGGCTTCCGAGGTGTCCTCGGGTATCGGAGGATGGATACGCTCAACCCGAATATGGTGGTGACCGCGATCATCTCGCCATTGGCTGGCGCCGAAGAGGGGGGCCTTGGTCGCGGCGGCCAGTGCTCCAAAGCCGCTCGAGGTGAGCGCCCCGCGATTGAAGAAGGGCACCTCGATCCCATCATTCTGGCGCTGGTCCTGAACGAACACCACCAACCGTCCGCGTCGCAGCGCACGCAAGGCGGCCAGCGCAGAGTCGGTGGGCCCCAGGAGCTCTAGTCCTGCTCGACGCCTCAACCGCTCTATCCACCAGGCCGCGACCGGATTGGAGGGCGTCTTGACAAAGATGGTCAACGGGGCCGCTTGAGCCGCCGAGAGCAGGCAGAGATCCCATGCTCCGAGGTGACCGGCCAGACATATTCCTCCGCCTTGAACCAGCTCCGCACCGTGAACGGTTGCTCTGCGCCCCATCAGGATTTCGACGTAGGACCATGCGAGCTCACCCACCGTTTTGCGAAGCTCGTCGATGCGCCGTTCCGGAAAGGCGCCTCGGAAATTCTCAATCGCGACCTGCTTACGTATGGGCAGCAGCCACCACCATATCCAGCCCAGCAAGCGGGTCATGCGTGGTGTTGTCCAATGGCGGTCAGCAGGGCCTCGGCGCCTATCACATGCAGGTCGAGCCTCAACGCCCACACATCCGCATCGGGCGGAAGCCGGGCGGCGTCCTTCTCAGTCACGATCGTGCCTGGCTTGAGGGGGCCCAGCTCACCATGATCTCGAACCACCCGGAGGGACCGTATGGTGAGTCCGAGGTCGAGCAGTGTGCCTACGAAGCGCTCGGGAAATGCAATTCCAACGGCCACATCGACCTCGCCGGAGACGGCACAGAGGTCGAGGAGTTGGCCTCGGTGAAGCCAACCTGTCGGTCGAAGCTGGCTTCGGACCAGAGGACGGCCTGGGGGCAGCGTGGGCTCGGGAACCTCCGCGGACCAGTTCGATAGCCAGAGCGCATCGACGTGATCGAGCTCGGACCAGGGCAAGCGCTGCGTCCCCACCGGGATGGGCCCGCCGCCCGTGGGGCGAACCGTGTCGATGACGCCGATTCTAAAGGCCCGACGGAGTCGAGGATCACTCAGTCCACCGTCGATGATGGTGGTCTGGTCCGGCGGACGGGCGGCGAGCGCTGCAGTCCTGTCGGGAGCCGACACCACCGCGAGGCCGCGTCGATGAAGCATCTCGAGTTCGTCGCCGAGCTTTACGCCAGGTCCAGGGTGCCTCTCTTCTCGGCCGCGACCCTGGCGTCGGTAGCCCGCGCTCAAGATGACGCTTCCCTCAAGGTGCTCAGCGAGCCAAGCCGCGACAGGCGTTCGACCCGCACCGCCGGCGACGACACCCCCAACCAGGACGCACGGACGGGGCAGATCGACGGGGCGTCGCAGGCTCCGATGAAGCGCGGATAGTCCACGCCACACGGGCGTGAGCACGCTCAGCCAGGGGCGGTGGGGTCGCTCAGGCAGGTGGACGCCGGCAGGCACACGAGCCAACCAGTGGAGGGGGGGCTCCTTGATGGGTCGGGGAGACATTCGGGGGCGGTCTTGAAGCTGGCGGATGGTTCGGCCGAGCTCGGCGGCATTTTGCACGATGTGGACCTCGACGGCCGTCCATGCTTGAGGAGAGGCGCTGCGATGAGGGCCGGCAACGATGTGGCACCCCCACATTGAAGCCATGCTGGGGTCGTGTCCTCCGATCTGCGGGTCGAACGTTCCGCCGATGATGGCGGTGTGGGCCTCTGGCAGCAGGCCGTCAAGCTCCCCCATGGTGTCCAGGACCAAGACTCCGCTCGCGCGATCCTCGGCAAGCTGCGTTCGACGCTGCGGCGAGAAGGTGCACCACGCTGAGATGAGCGATTCGACATCGTCGAGGTGCCGAGGTGCGAGGATGAGCGTGGGCCGGGGTTCGGGGAGTGTTGCCCACGCCGCCCGCAAGAGGCGCTCATCCTCCGTTCGTAGGCTCGCGGCGATCACCGTCCCCTCGGGTAGGTGGAGCGTAGGCTGAGGCGTGGGAGCAAAGTGCTTCAGCGGTCCCGTCTCCTCCGAATCTATCCAAACCACCTCGGCCATGAGGCGGGTGAAGACAGGCTTCAAACGCTGCCAACGCTGCCAGCCTCGACCTCGTCTCCCGCCAACCACACACACGGGAATTCCGCGAGCTCTCGCTGCCAAGATCCAACCGGGCCAGAGCTCGGCCTCCACCAGAATTAAGCGGCTGGGTCGCGCCCGGTCGAGCCACGGGCCAATCACGAAGGGGAGGTCGAGAGGGGCCGGGAATGCGCCGCGCACCTCGGTTCGCCAGGAGCCGGCGGTTCGCCACACGGGGCCGAGGTGGGGGGCAATGGCCTCAATGATGCGGTGCTCACCCAAGCTCGCGCCGTGGATCCATGTCCGGCCAGGAACGGGTACGGGCACCCGCAGCATGTGTCGACGTGCGCTGGGATGCAGCAGGAGGACGGGCCATGCCGCGAGTCCGACCAAGCGCCACAGCAGCAAGAGGCCGTCGATAAACATCACTCACCAAAAAAAGAAGGGGGATGGCCGAAGCCATCCCCCGAGTCTTAACCGCAGCGGGGTTTAGTCGTCGCGACGTCGACCGAGGGCTGCGAGGCCGAGAGCGAGGGCAAGGCCAAGGGGAGCGGTTCGGCTTCCCGAGGTCGAGCAGCTCGCAGGCTGGGCGGGAACCTCGACGTTGATGTTCGTGGTCGAACCGGAGCCGGCCTGCGTCGTGTCCTCGGTATCGGCGACCTCGTCGGTCTCCTCTACCGGGGCCTCGGGCTCGCCGGAGCCGTTGTCCTCTGGGCCTGTCTCGTAGTCTTCGAGATCAATGGCGGGACGGTCGATTTGAATGTTGTTGATCGCGATGGACATGGTGGACTCGCTGTCCCACCAGTACCAGCGAGGGATGGCGGTTGTGCCGGAGAGCTCGAGGCGCTCCAGGTTGAACCCCTTGCCCTCATCGGCCTGCATAACGAGCATGTACTCGTGGTAGGCGTTTTGGTCCTCGCGGTCCCAGCTGTCGAGGTACAGGTCCCAGTCCATGTCCGCTGGCGTACCTTGGACCATCATCTCCCAGCGCCAGAGGGTGATCTGGTACTTGGTCTGAATCTGGAAAGAGTCGTTCAGGTATCCCTTGGCCTGAACCGTGGCAGAGACTTCCTCGCCGATGGTACCGGCATCGGTCTCTTCCTCGTTCTTGTACTCGTAGGCCACCATCGCGGCGCCTTCCGCGTTGGTGTTGAGGCCGTAGGAGCTCTCCATCGTCACCGACCCGTAGGCATCCCAGCCATACGACTCGAAGGGAAGCGACCAGTCCCAGCGGAACCCCGCGTTGTCGAGCTCGTTGTAGGTCTCGGCGTGGAGGCTGAGTACGGGGGCGTCCTCAACCATGAGTCGCCAGTCTTCCTCAAGGTTGGGAGAGGTGCGCGCCTTGACCACCGCAACCCAGAAGTCGGAGCCGCGGTCGATGGAGGACTCGAACCAGAAGAACTCGACGATCATGTCGGTGGTGTTGCCGTGGCGGTCTTCCACGCCTGCGTACAGCGTGTTGCCTGAGAAGAATGCGTAGCGGAAGTTCTCGTCATCCTCGAGCACACCAGCGGTCACTTCACCGATGCTGACATCGATGTCGCCCTTGAGCATGAGCGCACCCTTGAAGGAGGTCTCCGCGTCGGTGAGGTCGGCGCTGGAGCTGACCGTAGAGGAGCCACCGCTGCTGCCCGAGGAGCTGCCGTCGTCGTACGAGTCCCAGTCGAAGAGACCAGAGTCATCCGCGAGGGTTGGTCCAGCGACCAGCGATGCGATGAGTCCGAGGGCTCCGAGTGTGTGTTGAGTGCGCGTCATGATTTACTCCACGGGTTGGGTTGTGTGGTGTTTGGGATGTCTGTTTCTACACCACGCGCACAGGCCGCATTGTGACGGCGGTGTGAAACGAAATGGTCTTCCGTGACGCATCTGTGACACCCGGACAGATGACACCCAGCCGTCACCGAAGCGGAGTGCTCAGCACGCGCCTACGGCTTGAATCGAGGCCAGTTTGGCGTAGAGGCCTCGCGCGGCGAGGAGAGCTCGATGATCCCCCTGCTCGACCACGTGGCCTCTTTCGAGGACCACGATCTTGTCCGCGCTCTGAATGGTGGAGAGTCGGTGGGCGATGGCCAAGACCGTCCGGTCCTTCATGAGTCGTGCGACAGCATCCTTGATGAGGGCCTCGCTCTCGCTGTCCAGCGCGCTGGTCGCCTCATCGAGGATAAGGATGGGGGCGTCCCGTAAGAATGCGCGTGCGATACAGATACGCTGTCGTTCGCCACCGGAGAGGCGCATTCCGCGAGCATCGACGGTGGTGTCGTAGCCGTCGGGGAGCGCCGTGATGAAGGCGTGGGCGTTTGCCGCCTTCGCTGCTGCCACGACGTCGTCGCGACTAGCCTCGGTGCCGAAGGCAATGTTGTCGGCAATGGAGGCATCGAACAGGAAGCTGTCTTGGCTCACATAAGCAATGGAGCGACGCAGCGAGCGAAGGGTGTACTCGTCGAGGCACTGTCCATTCAGCAAGACACGGCCCTCGCTCGGTTCGATCAGTCTCGGTACGAGCCTCGCCAGCGTGGACTTGCCTGCGCCGGACGGTCCCACCAGGGCGACGACCTCGCCCGCGCGCAACTCAAGGTTGATGCCATGGAGCACGGGCTCGTCGCCGTATTGAAACGAGACGTCCTGGAGCTTGAGGTCTTGGGGGGAGGTCGGAGCCGTTTGCGTTCCACGGTCTTCCACAGCGGGCTCGGTGTCGAGGATCTCGAAGATGCCCTCCGCGCCTGCGCGCGCTTGTTGGACGAGTTCTTGTATCTTGGAGATGCCCTTCAGCGGCTCATTCAGAAGCCCGAGAGCGACCATGAACGCAATCAGCTCCCCCGCCTGCAGCTGGCCAGCGAGGACCTGCTGCCCGCCGGCCCATAGCACGCCTCCGACGGCAACAGCGGCGATGAGCTCAACCACAGGTCCCGGCGAGAGCTTTGCCAAGAAGGCACGAAGCTGAAGCCTGCGGTGCTCCTCGTTGACAGCCTTAAACTCTGCGGCTCTGGATGGGCTGCCCCCGTGGGTCTCCACCACCTCGATACCCGAGAGGCTCTCTGCTGCAGTGGTCGCGAGGCCAGCCATGCTGTCGAGGCTTGCTCGAGCCTCGCGTCGAAGTCGCCTTCCGAAGTGGGCGATGGGCCATGCCACGAGCGGGAGCAGAACCATCGCTAGGAGGGTGAGGTGCGCGTTCATCCATGCGGCTGCGGCGAGCAGAACCAGCAGCGTCAGCGGTTGCTGAATCGCTGTCACGATACCGCTGACGCCGTATTGAATTGTGTTGACGTCCTGGGTGAGCCTCGCCAGGCTGGCCCCAACAGGGTGGCTCTGGTGCCAACGAACCCCCAGGCGCAGCATGTGCTCGAAGAGGTCACCTCGGAGGTCGGTGATCACGCGCCAGGCGATGTGGCGAGTGAGCATGCCTCGGCCCACCTTGAGCACCCCGCCTAGAGCATAGAGTCCGACCACCGCCAGCGGCATGAGGGCGAGAGCCTCTCGATCCTTGGCGATCAAGACGTCGTCCAGGACCTGCTCGATCAGCAGGACCAGGAGTCCGGGTATGAGGGCCTGTAGCGCCATCAAGAGCACAGCAAGGCACAGGCGTGATCGGTAGGGGCGAAAGTAGCCCAAGAGTCGTAGCGTGGTGGCGGAGGGCCTCACTGGCCTCGCCACCGAAGCATCGGAACCACAAAGGCGGCCTCCAGTGCGATGTTCCACGACATCTTGGATTGTCCGGCGAACCGATCGGCGAAGATGATGGGAACCTCGCGAATGCGTGCTCCGCGACGATGGGCCCGAAAGGTGGTCTCGACCTGGAAGGCGTAGCCCTCAGAGCGAATGGACTGCAGGTCAATGCGGGCCAAGAGGGGGGCGCGCCAGGCCTTGAAGCCGCCCGTGAGGTCTCGATAGGGAAGATCCAGAAGCAGCCGAGAGTAACGGGAGCCAAACCGGGAGAGCCAGAGGCGAGTCGCATCCCAGTTCTCGATCCCGCCTCCCTCCACCCAGCGAGACCCGAGGACCAGGTCCGCCTCCTCAAGTGCTGGCAGGAGACGAGCGACATCGCTCGGTTGATGTGACAGGTCCGCGTCCATCTGTACGATCGGATCGAGGCCCAGTGAGAGGGCCTCCGTCATGCCGTGAACATAGGCGCTGGCGAGCCCCATCTTACGGCCGCGCCGGATCACTCGAGCGCCGGCCTTCTCAGCGAGCTCGGGGGTTCCATCCTTGCTGCCATCGTCGACGACAATGATCTGGGCATCGAGCGGCGCCAGTCCCTCGAACAGCGCAGGGATGTTCTCGGCCTCGTTGTAGGTTGGAATCACGACGCCCGTCATGCGAAAGCTCCCGCGGCGTGCCAAACGGCCGCGGCGGCTCGGTCGCTGGCGCCTGGGACCCCCAGAGCGCTCAGGTCCACCGGCTGGGTCGCCGGAAGGGCCAGCAACTCTGACGCAAGGCGCTGGGGCTCCAGGGTCTGGATGAACTCAGGAACGACCTGCTTGTTGGCGAGAATATTGGGCATCGCGATGTGATCTATCCCTCGAACAAGGAGCCGGCCCAGTCCGTATGTCATGGGATGTACCCGGTGGGCGACCACCTGCGGAACGCCCATCACCGCCAGCTCAAGGGTGATGGTTCCGCTCTTGGTCAGCACGCCTCTCGCCTTCGAGAGTGCCTCGACACGATAGGTCTGCTCCAGCCACGAGGGCACACCCGAGAGGCGCTCGGGGGTCAGCAGGACAAAGCGCGCGCGAGGTTGCTTTTCTCGGAGGTGCTCTGCCGCAGCGATGAACGGGCCCAGCATGCGGGCGATCTCTTGGGGTCGCGAGCCTGGCGCGAGCCCGAAGAGGTGGGGGTCAATCGTCTCTCGCTTTGGGAGTCGATCGACGACGGGGTGACCCACCCAAACCGACGGCTGGTCAAACAGCACGGGCTCAAACTCAAACAGGCAGAGGAGCTGGTCAAAGACATCCGACAGTGCCTTGGCTCGTCCGGGTCGCCACGCCCAGACCTGGGGGGTGACGTAGCCAACGCTGAGGACACCGAGAGACATGGCATAGCGGCCCAAGGGATGGTGGAGGTCAGGGGCGTCGATGAATATGGCGGCATCGGGACGGGTCTCGAGTGCGCGCTTAAGCGATGCCCGGACGCGAAGTATCTCGGGGAGACGGCCCAGGACCTCGATCAGGCCCATGGCATTGACGTCCTCCATCCGCGCCAGAGGCTCGACGCCAGCGGCGCGCATCTTCGGTCCGGCGAGGCCAAAGAACGTCGCCTCGCCCGCTCGACCCAGCGCCTTGACCAGCTCGCATCCGAGTACATCGCCGGAGGGCTCTGCTGCTGAGACGAAGATGCGCTTCATGGAAGGTCCGGAAAGTCGAATTGATGGAGCCCTTGGTCGTCGATCGCGGTCCAGTACATCACTGCAGTGGTGTGGATGGCGGACCATCGACCTTGCCGGTCAAGTGCGATCAGACCGGCCGCCCACTGGCGGCTCACCATCCGCTCTCTGACGCGTGCTGTCGCGTCCTCGATAGCCAGACCGCTATCCACCGCGGCCACCGCTCGCGCCGCGAGCGCCCCATCGACGATGTCCTCTCCGATTCCAGTGCAGCTGACACCGGCGTTGGGTGAGGCGAAGTTTCCCGCCACGGTCGCAGAGTCACTCACTCGGCCGATGCCCTCCATTCCTCGTCCGCCGGTGCTCGTGGCAGCGGCGATGTGACCCCGTAGGTCACAGACCACGGCCCCAATGGTGCCCGTCTCCCCTTCGATGGCTTCGCGCCAGGATTGCAGGGCCGCCTCGGTTCTCACATCCCCCTCCCGGAGGCCAAGCTCCCGGGCACGCTGCAGCGCTCCGGCGCCAGACAAGACCCTGTCCCGCTCCTGCTGGAGCTGACGACACAGCAAAATGGGATTCAGGATGCCCTCCACGTTGACCACGCCGCTGAAGCGCTCGAGGTGTCCATCCATCAAGGCGGCCGATAGGCGTGCCGCACCGTCGCTCTGGAGCTTTGATCCAGTTCCTGCATTGAAGAGCGGAATGTCCTCCAGCGCCCGCGCGGCCTCCACGGCGACATGTACCGCACTCTGGCCAGCCTTCACTTGCGACCATGCATCCTCCGCCACTTGCGCCAACAGTGACTTGAGGGCCGCACGCTCGGCTCTCGGACGCGGGCGTCCAGCGCCGCCATGGAGGATCAGACCAGGCATCGTCGAATCTCGTCAGCGAGCTGCATGGCCATCAATCCGTCGTGGCCCGAGCATGGAAAAGCGGTTCCCTCCCTTATGGCGCGCAGGAAAGCGTCATGCTCCGCCTCGAGCGGGTCCACCTCTGGTACCTCGACCGCCACAGTGGGCTTGCCCCAGGGGGTGTGCAGTCCGGAGCGTTGGTGGAGATCGAGGCTCCAGTAGTGCCCTTGTGCAAACGCCCGCCAAGTGCGAAATGTCGCTGTGGAGAGCCGAGATGCGGTCACATTAGCGACGGCGGTGCGGCCCGAGGCCAGCCTCAGCTCGACTCGTGCGCTGACCATATCGAGCGGTCCACCGGACATGCTCATCCCCTTTGCTCGGACGTCCAACACCTCGGCACTGACCCGATGGAGGAGCAGATCGAGATCATGAATCATCAGGTCATCGATGACGTCGATGTCAGGCTGACGGGAGGGGGCATCCGCGAGGCGCTCGATCTGTAAAAACTCGAGTTCAAAGCCGTCGAGTGCGCGGAGCACAGGGTTGAAGCGTTCGATGTGTCCAACGGCAAGGTGCGGGTGTTGGGCGAGTGCCTCTGCCAGCGCCAGAGAGGGTGCCAGCGGCTTCTCGATGAGGCAGGGAATCCCCGAGGAGAGCAGCGGCATCGCCACGGATGCATGAGATGCTGTCGGTGTCGCGATGACGGCGAAGTCAGGCGGCTTAGCCGGAGGCGGAGACAGGCCAAGCCGAGGATCGATGATGGCCAGCCTGACATCGCCTCGGGCCAGCAGCTTAGAGGCATGCATACGCCCCATCCGGCCGTGTCCATAGAGGACACCACACAGAGTCATGCGCTGCCGTGCGGTGCGGTACCGGCCGACCGACAGATTCCCCTCTGGCTGACCTCGATGAACGAGACCAGCTCCATGACCTCAGGGAAGTCGGTGTAGACCTCGCGGACCTGCTCGAGGGCTATCCGCAGAGGAAGTCCCTGGTGAAAGAGCTCGCGATAGGCTCCCTTCAAGGCGTTGACGACGTCGAGCGAGAGACCGTTTCGCCGCAGGCCGACGATGTTTAGACCAAAGAGTCGAGCGCGGTCGCCCTGTGCGATGGTGAAGGGCGGAACGTCTTGCGCAGCCATCCCCCCGCCGCCGACCATGGCACATCGCCCAATGCGGCAGTGCTGGTGAACGCCCACCAGTCCACCCAACACGACCTTGTCTTCAATCTTTACGTGACCAGCGATGTTGGCGGAATTCGCGAAGACACAGCCGTTGCCGATGACAGCGTCGTGCGCCACGTGGCTGTAGGCCATGAAGAGGTTGTCGTCTCCGATAACGGTCTCGCCGCCCATGGTGCCGCGGTTGACCGTCGAGAATTCGCGAAATGTGTTTCGCTTACCCACGCGTAGAGACGAGTCTTCACCCCTAAACTTCATGTCCTGTGCGTCACCACCGATCGCGGCATGGGAGAAGATCTGACAGTCCTCACCGATGATGGTGGGGCCAGTCACCACAGCGTGCGAGCCCACAGAAACACCCTTTTCTAGGGTGACGTCTGCGCCGATGATGGCGTACGGCCCAAGGACAACGCCATCGGCGAGGTTGGCGCGCTCATGAACTACAGCGGTGGGATGAATCGACATGGGTCACTCCGGGCCACAAACCTAACCGGTGTGGCCCGATTCGGGATGCCTAATTTTCCATCCCGCCCACACTGTATGACCCGTCCTCGAACTCGTTGAAAAACACAGGTACGTAGGGGTGATTGACGGGTTCTTTGCTGTCATCCGCCTCGAGGTTGATCTCCGCCTCGTAGGTCTCGATGGCGCGATTGTGGACCAAGATCTGGTACCACGGGCTGTTTCGGTCGGCGGCGCTCGGCGATACGCGTCGCTGAAGCTCCTCGCTGCCTTCGTATCCCGTGTGGGCATCAACAATCACGCCGCGGTATCCGAACCGCTTGTGGTGCACGACTTGGCCGACCTTGAAGTACGGCGTTCGTCGATTGTTTTTGCCCATCTGAGCCCCCTGGCCGTCACCCTGCCCGGGGCATCCCCGGAGCCTCAGTATCTCATATGGCGCAAGATTTGTGTGTAGTCGTGTGTGACATCTGCGCTCGGACAGTGCTCCCGCAAGAGGGCTTGCTTAGCCAAGGCGGCTTGATTGTCGGCCCAGGCATTTCGAATCCGGCAGATGACCTGAAGTCCAATGGCTTGTTCGACGGCAGCAGGACTGACGCCGCTGTCGGGGTGGGCACGGTTAATGATTCCCATGGCCACTTGGCCGTCCACGTTCAACGAGGCGAGGACGTCGAGTCGCCGCTTGGCACCGATAAGCGCCGGTCGCTGCTCCGTCGTCACCAAGAGTCGGTCATCGGCGTAGGCACAGGCGGTGAGCGAGACTTCATTGAGGTCGGTTCCACAGTCAATGACCACAACATCAAACTGAGCACGAAGCTGGTTTAGCAGTCGAAGGACGTCCTGTGCGTCGACGGCATCGGCGTCCGCGAGATCGGGGGCCAGCCCCAGCACAGAGAAGCCGAGACGGTGGCGGGGAATAGGCGCCCGTGCGGTCACGTCCTCGGTGCTGTTCATCCAGGTCATGACGGTGGGTTCGCGCTCCAGACCCACATGCAGGCCAACGTCGCCCAGAAACAGGTTGAGATCCAGCAACAAAACGGAGCGTGTCTTCGAATTGGCGAGTTCAGCCGCGAGGTTTGCGGCGACGGTTGTGGTACCGACGCCTCCCTTGGCGCCCAGAATAGCGATGGCTCGTCCATTGTTCGACATAGGGGTCCTCAGTAACGGCACGCGGCGATGATGTGCTCAGGTGAAGGGTTGGTGTTCCACGCGTCGAGGATGTCGTCTGCGGGAGAACGCCCCGCCTCGATGCGCTCGAGGAGCGGCTCGATCTTATCAAGGTCCAGAGGAAGGCAAGCCTTGAGGCCCCGCTCGGCAATGTCGCCCAGGTCGGAGGCCCAGTCCGCGAGCGTGCGACGGCCGACACGTGCCTCGAGACCCGAGCGGGCTGCGGCGGTGAATCGCTCGGTGTGAGAGCCACACTTCTCGAGCTCCCGGACCAACTCAAGGCCCTCATCGAGCGCGATGTTGCAGTAAAGCATGCCTGTGAAGAGCGCGCAGAAGGCCAGCGCCATATCGTGACCGACACAGTCGGCGCCGCGGATCTCGATGGTTCGCTTGATGCGCACCTCGGGGAACACGGATGTCTGGTGAAGAGCCCAGTCTTCCTTAGTCGGAAAGTGGCCGTCGATGCCGTGGTCAAGGAAGGTCCTAAACGATGTGCCGTGGGCGGCGACCCACTCCCCGTCCTGAATCCGGAACATCATCGGCGAGTCGAGAAGGTAGTTCACCCAACGCTCGAAGCTGAAGTCGCTTCGAAGCCCCGGAGGAAAGCCGGTTCGATCAGGGTCTGTTCGGGTCCAGATGTGGCCGCGATACGACTTAAAGCCCGTTGGCTTGTTCTCGAGGAGGGGTGAGTTGGCAAACAACGCGGTGGTCAGAGGTGCGAGGCCTGCTGCGAGGCGCACCTTTCGGGCACAGTCCGCCTCCGAAGAGAAGTCGTAATTGGCCTGAACACTGCACGTGCCCTTCATCATGTGCGCGGCCAGGTCGCCCCGCTGGGGCAGATAGCGCTTCATGATCCCGTAGCGAGCCTTGGGCACCCAAGGGATGGCGGCAATGGGGGTGACCGGAGTCACGCCAGCGGCGATCCAGACATGATCTCGGCCCTCTGAGATGTCCAGCAGCGCTCGGCGATTGGCCATCATTTCTTCGGCGAGCGCGGAGAGCGAGGCGTGAGGGGCTCCGCTGAGCTCAACCTGCCCACCGGGCTCGAGTGTAATGTTGGCCATGTCCTCGCGATGAAGCGCGATGATGTTGTTCCCCTCCCGGTGGGGGCGCCAGGAGGTGTCCAGAGCGAGCTGGTCCAGAATCCAACCGATGCCGTCGGGCTCGAAGTAGCCTATTGGGCGGCCGTCACGTCGGACCACTGCACGTTCAAATTCGCCGCCGACCAGCCACTTCTCTCGCGGCGTGCAGTAAGTGTGAAAGGACTCGATGAGGTCTGATGCTTTCAGCCGCATGACGGTTCTCTTGGGAAGGTGTACGTGAGAATGGGTATGATGCCTCAGGAGGTCAAGCATGCGAATTTTTCTCTTCGTCCTCAGCGCAGGATGCACGCCGCACCTGGAGAGCGAGCCTCGAGCCACCTGTGGTGGTGAGGAGCTGGAGAACAGCTGGGAGAAGTCTGCTCCACCCGTCGCACTTGAGGGCGAGGGATTCTCGCGAGGTTCGGTCGTGCCCGACTTCTGCCTCGAGGATCAAAACGGAGACAGGACCTCCCTCTGGCAGTTCTACGGCGACGTGATTTTGTTGGACATCTCCACCATGTGGTGCGGCCCCTGCCAGCAGATCGCGAAGGACGTGGAGGAGACTTGGCACGACTATTCGGAGGAAGGCTTCACCTACATCACCGTTCTTCCCGAGGACCTCGAAGGAGGCCAGGTCGATCGCGCTGACCTCCAAGAGTGGTCTGAAGAGTTCGGAATTACGGCGCCCATTCTCGCGGACAACGAGGGCTTTGGCTACAGCGTTGAGCCTGAGCGGGCTTGGCCCGTCGTGATGTTGATCGATCGCAAGATGTCGGTGCTCGTCGAGAGGATTGCGCCCAACGACCACGCCATTCGAGAGGCGATCGAAGCCGCGCTCTGAGCGCCGACCCTACTGCAGACGCATGATGATGTGAAACCCGTGGGCGGACTCTACGACGCCGGTGTGAGCACCGACATCAAGATCGAATGCTGCGGCATCAAACTGCGGGGCCATCTGCCCTTGCTGGAACCAACCCAGGTGTCCGCCTCGCTTGCCGAAAGGGCCGTCTGACCACTCCCTGGCCACCTCGTCAAAGGGCTGGCCAGATACGACGCGCTCGAGTGCTTGGTCAGCGCGAAGTCTCGCCTCTTCCTTGGTGCGCTCTGAGCGGGTCTTTTTAAGCCCCTCCCACTGAATGAGGATGTGGGCCAAGGCCACCTCGACCACCTCCAATCGCTCGATGATGTGGAAGCCGAACGGGGTCTCAACCACCCCGGAGCGCGCTCCGACCTTGAGCGCGAGAGTGGCCTCTTCGAACACGGGGTTCATGACGCCGGTCGTGAATACACCGAGGTCTCCGCCGCGAGACCGGGTACCGTCATCAGAGTGGCGCTGAACGAGCTCCTCAAAGTCTCCACCGCTCTGAAGCTCGCTCAGGAGACCCTCGGCGATCGTCCGAGCCTCTTGGGCCGTTCGCGTGACGCCGTCCGGTACGCGCGTCGCGTCACGGTGAGCGATCAAGAGGTGACGAGCGCGGATACGAGGGTGTGGAACCTCTGCAATGGGGCGGATCTCCGGGGCAGGCGGAGGCGTATCTTTCTCCGACTCACTGGCGCTGCTGCTGACTTCGGAGGGCTGCGGCGGCGGCTCCTCCGAGCCCAGCTCATTGCACGACACACACAAACAGAGCAAAAATGCACGAAACATGAATCCGACTAACCGGCTTTGGCTCCGAGGTGTGCCCATGACTGCCAACATCCTGCGCATCGGCGTGCTCTGGCTGGGACTCTGCGGGTCGGCTCTCGCGGAGGATGACCTACCGGATAGGGTTGAGCGGTGGATGGAGAGTGTGGTCCTGCTGGTCACGGGGCCCGGCTGGTGCTCCGGAGTGGTCATCGACGACCAGGGGACCGTAGCGACCGCCTATCATTGTGTGGCCTCCGGTCTGCGCAGCGAGGTTCACACCGAGAGCGGGGACCGCTTCATGGGGCGCACCATCGCGGCTCGGCCGCGGGATGATATCGCGCTGATTCGTGTGCCGGGTCTCGCGGGTCGTGCTCAGCCCCTCTCGCTTCGGGAGGATTCGCCGCGTCGAGGAGAGACGGTCTACGGCCTGGGTCATCCGTTTGCCCCCTACGCGGACCGCACGGATGCCATGAAGGGAATGCTCACATGGAGCGTCACCCGGGGCATCGTGAGCAACGTTGGTCCCAGGCTGCTGCAGACAGATGCGGCGCTGAACCCAGGAAACTCCGGCGGCCCGGTCGTGGATGACGAGGGCCGAATTGTGGGCATTACCTCGCGAAAGCTAAGCGGCGACAATGTGGCCTTTCTATCGACGGCCAAGAACCTCCAGGCTCTGGTGGACTCCGGCCAGAAGCCGTCTCCCATTGGCGGCACCCTGGGCTTGGGTGTGTCCCTAGTGATGCCGCAAGATGAGGCTGCGGCGGGTCTCGGGATCGGCCTTTCGACGACCATTCGAGACCGACTCGTGCTCGGCGGTGAGCTGTTCCTGAACGGCGCCACCGAGGCGGATGCAGCCTACGTTGGCGAGGTATGGTCGCCAATGTGGATGCTGTCGGGAGGGGTGAGGCAGACCCTTGGGCGCGGCCACTTTCACTCGGCCATTGAGCTCGGCGCAGGGCTGGTCGGCTCTCAGACGCTCTCGCGCGGAGACTACCTTGAGGGTGAGCGGCGCTGGACAATGGCGGTCGAGCGCGGGACGGAACCGGCCGCCTATGCCCGATTCAGCTTTGGCGGAGCAGGGGTGCGTATGGTGGTCTTACCCACGCGGCCGTCCGCTCTCGGCGGGGCCAGCTACTTGGTGGCCTTGGACATCGGGCTGCCGCCGCTCGCCACTTACTAGACGAATCGAACGCTGACTGGCGCGTGGTCGCTGAGTCCCGCCGATCGGCCAATCCAGGCAGAATCCGCGTGCTTCAGCAGGTCGGGCGTGGCCATGAGATAGTCCAGGCGCCAGCCTCGGTTTAGCTCTCGTGCTCTCCCTCGATTGGACCACCAAGAGTACTCCTGTACGCCGGGGTTGAGGTGCCTCCAGAGGTCGACCCATCCCTGATCGAGCAGCTGATCCATCCAGGCCCGCTCGTGGGGGAGAAATCCCGAGTTGTTCTTGTTCGCTCGCGGGTTGTGGATGTCGATCTCGGTGTGGGCGATGTTGTAGTCACCGCACACAACGGTTGGAATTCCATCCTCCAGCAGCTTGGCGGTCTGTCCGAGCCAATGAGCTAAGAATTGGTCCTTCATTCCTTGGCGCTCCTCGCCGGAGCTTCCTGAGGGGATGTACAGGCTGATGACCTTGGTGGGACCGATCTCAGGCGCGTCCACGACGACCCAGCAGCACCGACCTTCTCGGTCGGCCCAGTCCAATCCGGTGCCCTGCCCGCGCTCAAGGACGGGCAGGCGACTCCAGGCGGCCACTCCAGAGTAGCCCTTCTTCTCCGCCTCAACACGAATCGACGCCCAGCCCCGAGGTGGCTGATGCTCCTTGAGGAGTTGGTGCTCTTGGATTCGCATTTCTTGTAGGGCGAGCACATCGCAGCGCTCCTTGCTTCGCCAGTCGGGAAATCCCTTTCTCGCCGCCGAGCGGATTCCGTTCACGTTCAGTGTGGTCAGGATCCAGCTCATTCTTCCTCCAGCGGTCCAGGACCGATGAGGGTGTAGGTTCCATGGGCCACGTCTTCCGATGTGGTGGCGCGGATTACCGAGCCCTCGACGTCGATGCTCTGGCCGCCCTCCAGCCGCTCGACGAGCTCACCTTCAACGCTCACGTCGAGGGAGCCAGCGCTGCACCAGATGCGGTACAGGCGGGTTGCCGTTCCTCGAAAGATCGTCTGCCAGGGCTGATCTATCCCAGCAGCATGGTCCAGTCGGATGGAGCCGAGACGTCCCGTCTTATCGTCGGTGCTCGGGCGCCATGGGCTTGACGCTGTGTGCGGCGGCGAAACCTTGACGTGTGTGAACATCGCCTCGGCCCGGATGCGCTCAAGCTCCTCAGGCAGGACCTCATCGGTGTCGGCGATGCGAAGCTCCGGGGTGTCGCCGGTCGTCCGGGGGGCGCCTGCATCACGCCCGCCGTCGACCACCTGCACCCCCACACTCTCGGGGACTGGAAAGCCCTCGCCGAGCACCTGTACGTCGAGTCCGATGCCCGTCTCCAGCGACTCTAGCGCCTGACGAACACCCTCTGCGAGCGCGTCCTTTGTGGCGTCATCGGAGACACCGCCGTCGTCGAGTGCATCGAGGACCTGGCGGATGACTTCTGACCATCGTTCGTCGTCGGACATGAACTCCCTCTCTGGCGCCCCTATATCTCTCGGTCCAGCGCCGCGCCCCTAAGCCATGACGCGCCTCGAAGACGCCAGGCGAGGACCATGGCCAAGAGGGTCAGCTCGACCGTGAACCCCGCCCAGGCCCCCCTGGCCCCCCACTGCAGGATGAAGACGCCGAAGTAGGCTGCCGGGACTTTGATCATCCATGCCCCCATGAGCGAAACCACCATCACCCAGCGGGTGTCTCCCGCGCCGTTGAGGCCTCCCGAGATGGCCATGACTACGGCATCGAAGATCTGGAAGGCCGCGGCCAGCATGAGCAGGCTGGAGGCGACATTGGCCACCGCAGGCTCCGCGCCAAAGGGCGCGATGAGCAACTCTGGAAGGAGCATAAAGACCACGCCCCAAGTGGCCATGATGCCGACGGCGAGCTTTATCGCCGAGTGAACGACGGGCCGTGCGAGGTGAGCGCGCTTGGCCCCCACGAATTGACCGACCAACACCCCCGCCGCCTCTCCAACCGCGTGGCCAGGCAAGAAGCTGAGCGAGCAGATGCGGACCACAATCACGTGAGCGGCGAGCTCAATGGCGCCGACGTGGGTGATCATGGAAGAAAAGATCACAAAGCTGCCCATGTCGAGCGTGTAGCGAACACCGATGGGCACCCCCATCCTCAGCGTCTCCTTCAAGAGTCGGCGATCGGTGCCCGAGGGTATGTCACGAAGCAGGGGTCTGGCGCGATGCATCAGGTAGACCACCTGAACGCTCAATGCGATCACGGTCGAGAGAGCTGCGCCGGCCACGCCGAGCTGAGGAAAGGGGCCGAGTCCGAAGATCAGTACCGGGTCCAGCACCATATTGAGCGCATTGGAGACCAGCGTGGCCTTCATCGGCGTCACGGTGTCGCCTCGTCCTTGAAAGTAGGCCGCAATGCCGATGTTCATCAGCACCATCGGTGCACCCAAGATGCGGATGCTGAAGAAGCTGTCCGCGTGCACCGCGACGTCGGCCTCCGCTCCGAGCCATCCGAAGACCTCGGCTGGGGCGAGGCTGAGCAAGCTCATGAGAACCCCGAGCGGCAGCGCGAGCGTGAGTACCTGCCAGCCCACGCGTCCAGCCGTCTGAGCATCGTTAGCGCCAGTGGCCTGAGAGACCAAGACCCGAACGCCCCCCATCAGGCCGGCCCCGAAGCTCTGGGTAAAGAAGACCACGATTCCGGCTAGACCGACGGCTGCGAGGGGAGCGGTGCCGAGGCGTGACACGAAGAGCGTGTCCACCACGCTCATCGCGGTGTAGGAGAGCATGGAGACCATCACAGGCCAGGCGAGATTGAACACCGCGCGTACGGATGTCTCGCGGTGCTCTCGCGTCGTTTGGTCGGCCGTCATTGGATCCCTTCTCTGGCAACGGCCAGCGGTGGGAGCGCTGCTCAGTCGGTCAGAGCGTGCTCAAACTGTCGGGCCGCCAAGTATTCGTCCAGATCTCTCGCGCCCTCTTCCTCCTGGCCGAGCTCGATTCGGAGGAGTCCGCGATCCCTTCGGGCCTCGATGGCCTCTGGGTGCAGGACCAGCAGGCGCTCCACACAACGCAGGGCTCCGCTCAAGTCGCCTCGTCGCATGTAGGAGGAGCGGAGGTTGTTGTTGATGCGAACCAGGAAGTCCCGCGAACTGACGGGCTTGAGCCACCAACTCAGGGGAGGCATCCGGTTACCGGCTCGCTCGGAGATACGCTCGAACCACGGCTCCAGCTGGTCCAGTCGGAGTACTCGACCACCGAAGTAGGGGTCGATGTAGAAGCGGGGGAGTGATTCGGCGGGAGAGACGAGAAAGTGGGTCGGGAATCCCACGCCGTGGAGACGCAGCCCGACCGCATCGGCGACGACGATGGCCACCAGGCTGAGCGTGATGGGAAGACCCGTTCGATCACGAAGCACGGCATCGAGCAGCGAGTTGTCGGGGCTGTAGTAGTCCGTCTCGTTGCCCGAGAAGCCCAGCGTGACGAAGAGGTGGTGATTCAGTCTCGCTGTGGCCTCGATGACCGGCGTGCCCTCCGGGATGTAGAGTCCCTCGCTCAAGGCGCCGAGCGCTGTCATCGTGTCGTCGATGGAGGTGGCGGCTCTTTCTTCGGCGGCGATCCAGGCGGCGGCCTCAGCGAGCGGAAGGTCGTCCCCGTGCGTGCTCAGGAGCGAGACGAACTCTGCGCGAGCGAGCTCGCGCGGGCTGGGCTGAACGTCGAAGGTGGTGGGGGGTGTCGGCATGACCAATCTCAGCTATGGCTTAGCCGAGCAAGCCTGAATGCGCACGTCAGGTTGAGGAGAGCGCGATGACATGGACACCCTACTCCGGCGAGGCCTATCTCGACTTTCAACAGACGGAGGCTTGGTGTCGGGCGCTTGCTGCGGCTCACCCCGATTGGATCACGATTGAAGAGATCGGTCGGAGCCGGCAGGGACGGCCTATCCTCTTGCTTACCGTAGGCGACCAGCGGGAAGAACCGAGTGCTCGGCCAGCACTCTGGCTCGATGGTGGGACTCATGCCGCAGAGTGGACTGGGGTCATGGCGGTCCTCCATACGCTGTCGCGCTGGGCGACCAAGCTCGCCGCAGGCGACCCAGAGACGACACAGCGCTTCATGGGCACGACCGCTTATGTCGTGCCGTGTATCAGTCCGGATGGTTTTCAAGCCATGTGTGACGGCTCTTCCTTTCTGCGGTCTTCGTTACGGCCGCCCATCGAGGGCGATCACCACGTCGGTCTCCGACCCGCAGACATCACCGGGGATGGCGCCATTCGATGGATGAGGTGGCGGCATGAGGCAGGTCCATGGGTGTGTGACCCCGAAGAGCCAATGGGGATGCGGCACCGCCGGCTCAGCGATTCGCCTGACGAGGCGTTTTTCTTCTGCACGGAGGGGACCTTCATCCACTGGGACGGTGTGGAGTGGAAGGATGCACCGCGGGAGTTTGGGCTCGACCTCAATCGGAATTTTCCGGGCAACTGGGCCCCCTTCAGGATGTTTGGGATGGACGGCGGGCTCTATCCGCTGAGCGAGCCAGAGAGTCGCGCGGTGGTCGATGCCGTCGCCGCCCGATCAAACATCGCGGTCGCCCTCACGAACCACACTTACACCGGCTGCATTCTCACGCAGCCTTACCGTGACCCGAGCCCCATGGGGCAGGCTGACATCGATCTCTTCGAGCGACTCGCCGAGGGCGCTGTCGATGGGACGGGGTATCGGGTGATCAAGACCCACCCCGATTTCGTCTACAACCCGAAGGTCGACATCGTCGGTGTGTGGTCGGACACCCTCTCGACGACCTTCGGGATCCCTGGGTATACCCTTGAGCTCTGGAATCCCTATGGCTTCGCGGGCGTCGAGATAGAGAAGCCAGCCGAGTTCTTCCGAAAGCCGTCACCCGCGCACATCCGCCAGCTCCTTCAGGCCTTCACAGCCGACCCCGCTGCGGTGTCTGAATGGACCTCGGTGGAGCACCCGCAGCTAGGGGCGGTTGAAGTGGGCGGCATTGACTACATGCGCACCATCCGCAATCCGCCGGAGGCGCTCCTTCCGGCGGAAGTCGGGCGCGGGGCCACCGTCGCCGATCGAATGCTGGCGGCGACGCCGCGGCTGAGAGTCACCCTCCATGTCGTCCGACGTGAGGCCCTCGTGACAGTCGAGGCTGTCGTTGAGAACTTGGGGTTTCTGCCCACCGCCGCGTCGGCCCATGCAGAGAAGCTGCAGCTCGTCCCGCCCATTCGCCTCGAGCTCGCAGCGCCGGACTCGGTCACCGTTCTCGACGGCGAGCTGATTCAGACCCTGGCGAACCTTGAGGGCTGGGGAAGCCTGCAGGTGGGTGCGGCTCGCCATGCCGTCTACCCCGGACTTGGCGCGACCTCTGTTCGAGCGCGAGTGCGCTGGATCGTCCAGGGTTCGGGACCCGTCGAGGTCTCCTGGCATGCCCCGCGAGCAGGTAGCGGTGCCGCGTCGATCGAGGTTTAGTTGACCTGATCAGGGGTCTTCGCGACGATCATCTGCTCGAGGCGCTCGGCGGACACCAGGTAGGGAACATTGCAGAAGTGGCAGATGACCTCCGCTTGCCCATCCTCGTGGAGCATTGCCGTGAGCTCCTCAACCGGAAGGCTCAGGAGGACAGCCTCGACACGCTCTTGGCCGCAGGAACAACGCCATATCACATCGGTTTGTTCGAGAATTTCGAGCTTTACACCTTGTATTTCTCGCTCATCGAGGGCGCGTGCTAGCGCCTCTGCCGACATCTCCCGAACAGGGTCGAAGGTCACGACGAACTCCGCACTTGCCTCCAGCTCGTTGACCGTTGTTGCGGGCAGTCGTTCGATGAGGATGCCCACGGCCCGCGCGATCGCGCCATCGGCCCCGACGCTGACTTGAATGTTGAGCACGTTGTCGACCTGCGCGGATGCTCCCATGTGTCGATTGAGCGCAGCAACGATGGACTCCCGATCGATGGGAGTGACGCCGCGGTAGAGCTCTCGCCCGGGGAGCGACTTTATCGCCAGCATCATGCCGTCCAGACCGGTTTCCTCGGACAAAAAGACGGCGTCGGGCGTGAAACGAGCACGGATTCCTCCGCTGCTGTCGACATCGGCGATGAAGGCGCACTGTGGGCGGCTGCACTGCATCTGCAGGGTCAGCCGCTCCTCGCCCTTGATCTGCCCAGCCATCACTACGGCCGCCACGACGGCCTCGCCGGCAAGGCCTACCGCATCCTTGCGGAGCTTATGAAGTTGACGGGTCTGCTCCGCCACATCAGTGACATCGATGGCGAACACTCGTGCCATTCCGTCGCCCAATACGCCACGAATCAATTGGTCGGCCATCGCGCTTCTCCTGAGGCGGCGCCACTATCTCTCTTGGGACCTCTTGACATCCCGCACCCCAAAGTCGGGCCATAACCGGATACCCTTGCCGTTCAGCCTCTCTTCCCTCACACCGGCGGAACCATGTCACTGTCCCCTAAGCTCCGCGCTGTCCTCCTGGGGCTCGGTGTGTTGGTGGGCATCGAGGCTCTGGCTCGGATGACCGTTGAGGAGGACACCCTTCTGTTCGCTTTTGAGAAGCCCGACGGCTTGATCGGCGTGCTGGGTAGCAAGGTCTTCGTCCGAGAGTCACAGACCCATAGGGGTCAGGACGGGCCGTACGCTTACACCATCCGGACCAATGCGCTCGGTCTCCGTGCCGATGCGGAGGTAGAGAGGGCGATGCCCGAAGGAGAGGAGCGCTACCTCGCTCTGGGTGACAGCTGGATTTTTGGGACGTCTCTGGACCAGTCTGCCACCGTGCCGGAGCGGCTCGCTGCGGCGCTGAGTCAGGCCAAGGGGCTTTCGGTAGCGGTGGTCAACGGCGGTATCCCGGGTGGATCAGCGTTTGAGGCGCTCGCCCGCTGGCGCGAGCTTTCGGATGGATATGAGTGGACGGGATTGGTGCTGGGCATACCACACAATGTTGGGCGCCAGACCAGCCTGGCCGCAGAGCGCGGCACCGTCTTTCACCCTACTCAGGGGGCGCCTTACATCAATAGCCGACTCTACCTGCTGCTTCGATCCTGGATCGCGCCATACACCCGGCCTCGGTACGCCCCCGCGACGCCACCGGACGATGGTGGGCTGCGGGAAGACATTCGCTTCATTGTGTCGGATGCGCGCTCGAGAGGGCTCTCTGTGGTCGTCATTCAAGACCCGGGTCGGATGGAAGATGCTGTGGGCCGTGTTCGCCAAGTCGACCAGCGGTGGCGGGAGGAGCTGATGCCCCTCGGGGCTGTCTTTGCAGGCCATGCTTTGAACACCCGAGACTGCTGGGGTCATCTCGACCTCGGGCATCCAGGGGTGTTGGGGGCACAGGCCATCGCCGCTGTCGTCGCTGAGGCGATGATGTCCGGAAACACTAGGGACGGCCTCTCCGCGGAGCCGCCCTGCTCGAGCTTTACCGGCGAGGCCCCTCGGTGAGAGAGCGCCTCGTTGGCGTGACGATGGCATGGGGACCTCCCGTCCTTGTGATGGGCGTGATCCTCTTGCAGCAGCTGGCCTGGCTCAACCTACACACGGCGATCGACACTTGGGACGATGACGCAGGACTCTTCAAGCTGGCCCTGTGCTACGCCGGAATGGATGCCAGCGGTGACATCGGCTGCGCAGCAGGAGCACCCTACCCTCCGCTGGTGCCCTGGCTTGCCGCGCAACGCTTTCTGAGTGCCGGCTCCGCGAGTCTGCACCTGGCCCTGACCAGTCAGTGGCCCTTCCTGTTGGTCCTTTGCGGCTCGCTATACATGGGCATGCGGCGAGTGGCCTCACCCATGGCGGGTCTAGCGGCAATGGCGCTGGGGCCGGTTGTGGTCTGGTCACTGCACATCCGGGGAAAGGTCTACACGGAGGTGCCGCTCGCGGCGCTGGTGGTGGCCGCAGTTGTGGCCTTGTCGCTCTCCGAGGGCTTTCGGCGACGGGTACCGTCCGCGCTTCTCGGCCTGATCCTTGGTCTTGGCCTCCTCACCAAGTGGTCCTTTGCATTCTTTCTTGGTCCACCGGTTTTGATCGCGGTCGTTTACGCCGTCTACCGGTCCGTAGAGCCGCGTCTGATGCGCTTGGGTGCGGCAGGCGTGGCCGCTGCGGTGCCGCTCTTGGTGGTGGCCGGTGCCGCGTCTTGGGTTCCTTATGGTCTCACCATGGGGTTCTGGTCGGCTCTAGGGCTGGTTGCGGGGCTCGCATGGTGCGCTTGGCGCCGTCCTGCGCTCGTCTCGGCCTCCACGCTCGGGAACGTCGGGCTCTGTACGGTCCTCGTGGTGGCCGTGTCGGGGCCATGGTACTGGTCACACCTCGCGAGCATGCAAGAGTTTTTGGCCGCTAACGTCGCGCAGGAGTACCACGGCGACCCCATCACCGGGATTGCTGCATGGCCCTTCTACCCCGCCGTGTTGACGACGCGGGTGATGTCCACGCCGCTCCTGGGGCTCGCGCTGATGGGCGCCGCGTTGGCGGTCAGGCCGCGAGCACCCGCTCTGGTGCGCTGGTCCTTGTGTGCCCTTCTTTGTGGGACCAGCATCCTCGGCTTTTTGCCTTATCGATCGGGTCGGTACGTCATCGCGGGTGTGGGCTTACTGGCGATACTCGCGCTTTGGCCTGTCGTCATACGCCCTCACATTGCTCGGTGGGCGGGGCCCGTCGCGTTGTTCGTGGGGCTCGCACACCAGCTGAGCTGGATTCCGCTTGCAGCAGGGGGCGGCTCGCTGCCTCACCATTGGTCCCTGCTGACGCTGCCCGAGCCCGACCTCATGGGAAACACCAAGCACGGGGTGTACACGGCGTACCGAGACCTGCTCGAGCCAAGGTGGAGATTTCTGCCTGTTGCGAGCCCCCCTGTGAACCGCCAGACTGAGGCGGCTTGGGTCGCAAAGCAGGTGGCCCGGCTCTCGAGAGAGCAGCCTACCTTGACGGTGGTCACAGGAGGAGGTGGCTTGAATCTCAACGCGGCCTCGAGTCACCTCGCGGGCTTAAGGCCACCGGCGACGACCAAGGTCATGAGCGGGCAAGGTGAAGTCAACGGTGAGGCGCTAAAAGCGTGGAGGCAGCGGGCACGGCGGCCTCGAGACCAGCCGGCCACTGCTCACGGGCGCCCCGTACCGAGGCGACTGCTCATCGCCCTCGCGAGGCCGTTCAGTCAGGCCCTGGACGAACGTCAAGTGGCCACGCTTCGGTCGGCAGGGTTGGGGCCCCTTGCGCACACGGGCAGAGGCGAAGGCTTCGAGCCCTTGGCCATCAGCATCTGGGGTGAGGGGGCGCCGTGAAGGTCGTCGCGTTGCATGGTTTTACGGGCTCGGGCGCCGACTTTGCACCGCTGGCAGACCGGCTGAGTGTGCCCCTGTTGGCCCTCGATCTCATCGGACACGGGGAGGCGCCAGCCCCGAAAGACCCGGCGGCATACCGCATGTCCGCTCAGGTTGAATACTTGGCCGACCAGCTGGGCGATAATGACCTTGTCGTGCTGGGGTATTCGCTGGGAGGGAGGGTTGCCCTTCGGCTGTGGCCGCGCCTCGAGGCAAGGCTGCGAGGCATGATACTGATTAGCGCGAACCCCGGAATCATCGACCCCGTCGATCGAGCGGAGCGAATGGCGCAAGACCATGCACTAGCGGGCCAGATCGAGGAGGAGGGGATCGAGTGGTTCTGCCGCCACTGGTCGCAGCAGCCGCTCATAAAGACTCAAGCAGGGATCGCGGAGCCCATTCGGGCTCAGATGGAGCGTCGGCGCCTCCAGAACCGCGCGATCGGGCTTGCTCACACGCTCCGGAGTGCGGGTCAGGGGGCCGCGGACCCCGTCTGGGATCAGCTAGAGCATGTGGCCGTCCCGTGCTTGGTCATGACGGGTGCGCTGGACCCCAAGTACTGTGACATCGGTGAACGAATGGCCCGACAGATGCCCCGGGGGTTTCACCAGACGGTCGAGCGCGTCGGTCACTGTGCCCACCTCGAGGACATTGAGACATCCGCTGCAGCGATTGACCGGTTCGTGCGTGGCCTCAGCGAGTGAAGGTCCAAGTGGTCTCGGTGGAGGCCTCGGGGTCGAACGCGTAGCCTCCCGAGGTGAAGTCCTTGAGTGCCTCCGGATCATCAAGCCGGTGCTCGATGATGTGCCGTGCCATCATGCCGCGGGCCTTCTTCGCCAGGAAGCTAATCATCTTCGGCTTGCCGTCCCGCACTTCCTTAAACGCAGGCGTGATGACCTGGCCCACGAGGCGCTGGGTCTGCACAGACTTGAAGTATTCGTTCGATGCCAGGTTGATCACTGTACGGTTGGCATGGTTCGCGAGGCGTTCGTTCAGCTCTACCGTGATCCGGTCACCCCAGAACTGGTACAGGTCGCGACCTCGTTGGGTCTTGAACTTCGTCCCCATCTCCAATCGATACGGCTGGATGAGATCGAGCGGTCGGAGAATGCCGTACAGTCCCGAGAGGATTGCGAGGTGATCTTGCGCCCAGTGGAGGTCCTCAGCCGAGAGCGATGAGGCCTCGAGTCCTGCGTAGGTGTCCCCGTCGAACATCAGCGCTGCAGGCTTCGCATTTTCGGGGGTGAAGGGCATGTCGAAGCTCTGAAAGCGTCCGTGGTTGAGAACGGCCAGGCTCTCGGAGATGCCCATCAGATCCTGGAGGTCCTTGGGTTTGAGTCGCTTCGCCTTTGCGACCAGCGTCGAGGTGTCATCCAGCAGCGCAGGCTGCGTAAGGTCGAGGCTTCGACTGAGGGTTTCGGTGTCGAGCTTCTTCGCGGGTGAGACTATGGCGAGCATGAAGACCTCCAGTGCGGGGTTAACCGCCTATTCCTCGTCATGCGCAGACAAGACGCGCACACGGCGTGTGATGGAAAGCCCCAGTTCAAGGAGAATCATTCCCAGGAGTCCTCCGATCATCAAGCCGCTGAGCCACCACAGCGGCGACACCGGTACGCCATCGGCACGTCGGTCTCGACCCAAGGCCAGCAAGGATGCTGGAGCGTGACGCGTCCGTATGCCAGGTCTAGCGTCATCGCGCTTGTCGCTGACCTCAGGCGCGGGACACACCATTCGCTGGTCTGCCCAAGTCACCAAGATGGCCCCAGGCTGTGCCTTGAGCTCAATCGCGTGCTGGTCCGTGGGGGGGGTGATGGCTCCTACACAGGAGACATCTTGATCGCCGCGGCGGGCGACGACAGGCGCTTCTGAGGAAACCCAAATCCATGTTGCGACGGACCCCTCGCCCCCAAGGCTAATGCCGATGTCGTTGTGTTCGCGAGCACGGACATAGACCTGGTCTGCCGGTCCATCCGCCAACCACTGCGTCTGCGGGCCCAGTCGCCATGCACTACTCAGGATGGGAAAGTGGGGGGGGTGCGGCGGGAGGCTGTCACCAGCGATACGGGACCACCCCACAGGAGGCTCGACAGCCCGCTTGCTCTCGTAGATGGACACCACCTTGCCCGTTCCGATCAGGGCTGCGCAGGCGACGGCGAGTCGAAGGGGTCTGCCCTTCATGGATTGGACCCCTGGCTGCTGTCTTGTGCGCCCCGCACAGGGGGATGCCAGCGCAGGGGTTTGCCGCGCACCCAGGTCTTTAGGGTGCGGGTCAGCGCGTATGAGAGGATGCGGTGGCCATGGGGAGAGAGCAGCGTGCTGTCGATAAAGAGATCCTCCAGGGTGCGTCCGCTAGTTCGAAACACTTCGGGTCCATCCAGCACCCAGGCTCCATGGCGACGAGCGACATTCCACATCACCTCGCGGTAGGGCCTCAGCGCGTGGGGTGTATCTCCACTGATGTCGCCACCGTTTGGGGTCAGCACCAAGGCGACCTCGACACCGCGCTCCCTTGCTTCTTGGACCAGGGCATCGAGATGTTCATCGTAGGTCGAGGGGCTCATTCGGGCGTCGCCGCTTGGGTTGGCGGATGCGGTACCGGCGAACACCGACCTTCGAAGGTCAGCCTTCGGGCCCCTTCTTATGCTCACGATGTGCTCAAGGACCCGAAAGATAGCGAAGCGCTCCAGCCCCTTTCGGGTCTCTGAGCGGCCTCGATAGACGGACAAGAGGTCGATGTCCCGGTAGGGCCCGACGGAGACCTCTGCTCCGGGGCCTTCGATGATCAGCAGGTCGGGCTCCAGTCTCCAGCCGCGCATGTCCATCAGGTTTCGTGTCTGGAGTGCGGTGTACCGAGGTACGGCAAGGTTGAGATCCTCCAGTCCGACTCGTGAGCCTCCCAGCTCTGCGATGGCGTCGGCTGAGAAGATCTCGTGGCGCTCGACGCCTTCGCCAAAGGCGATGCTTCCTCCCACGGTGATGATTCTGCGGCTCTCGGCGGCCTTTTGCGAGCGAACCTCGGGCCCCCGCATGCCCGCGCTGTTGATGTGAACGCGCTGACCATTGACGGCGGTATCGCCAGGAGGAAGGCCCCAGAGAAGGTAGGGGTGACCGAGCTGCACTTGATTCGGATCGTCGGGGTCGAGCGTGAGCTCTCGCTCCATACGAGCCGTCCCTTGCTCGAGTGCCCAGAGCCCGCCCGCGGCCACAAGCAAGGCGGCCATGACCGCGCGAATTGTCCAGCGAGAAGCCTGCATGGGGGGACCCTATCGTCTCGAGAGGCGGCACGTCGCTGCCGGCTTGCATATACTTTAATATCAACATAGATAATTTAATAACTTAATGTTAATAAAAAAACGTGATAGATATTGTATCAACTAACCTCGCGCTCAACGTTCGCCATCTGCGCTCTGCAAGGCAGTTGAGTCAAGCCCAGCTCGCCGAAATAGCTGGCATTCCTCGACCGACATTGGCCAACCTGGAGTCCGGGAAGGCCAACCCCACTTTGTCTGTGCTGATGCGCTTGGCGAGCGCTCTTCAGGTGCTGATTGAGGAGCTCGTGGCCCCGCCGCGGGCGTCCGCAACACACCATGGTGCAGACGATCTCCCCCTGCGTCAGCGGGGGCCTGTTTCCATCGTGAAGGTTCTGCCTGACGCTATGCGTGGGCTTGACATAGAGCGGATACAGGTTCCCGCTGGCCATCTCTTTTCCGCGATTCCTCACGCGCGAGGAACCCGGGCCTACCTCAGCGGTCAGCGGGGCAGAGTTGAGGTGAATGTGGGAGGCGAGGTCCATGTCTTGGAGGAGGGTGATGTGGTGGTCTTCCGAGGTGACCAGCGCCACAGCATTGAGAATCGTGAGGCGGCAGAGGCGGTTGTGCTCAGAGTGGTCACCCTCGCGCCGGTGCCGGAGTGAAAGAACGTCGCGCTCCAGAGACGGAGGGGGTAGAATGGGCGCTCAACGGGAGCCTAGATGCGCGGCCTCATTTCTTTGATTCTGATCGCATGCGGTGATGTGAAGGACGCCGCCGAGGATACCGAGGCCGTGCTTGCGTCGGATGCCGATGCGGACGCGGACGCTGATTCCGACGCTGATTCCGACGCTGATTCCGATACCGATGCTGACGCTGACGCTGACGCTGACGCTGATGCCGATGCCGACGCCGATGCCGACGCCGATGCGGACGCGGACGCCGATGCCGATGCCGACGCGGACGCCGATGCCGACGCGGACGCCGATGCGGACGCCGACGCGGACGCCGATGCCGACGCGGACGCCGATGCCGATGCCGATGGCGACACACCCCTGCGGGAGTACATCGGCGGATACCCCGTCAATCCCTGTGAGAGTACGCCCTCTCCGACGGGCTACGGCGTGGGCCAGATCGTGCCTGACTTCGCCCTGGTCGATCAGCACGGCGAGGAGGTCCGGCTCTCTGACTTCTGTGGGTCAGTGGTCCTCCTCGAGACAGCGGCCTTCTGGTGAGGCTCCTGCGCGGCAAGCGCACCGGGTCTGGATGACCTGTACGACACCTACCGAGACCGTGGCTTTGTGGTCATGTCACTCATGATCGAGAACTGGGCCGGGGGTATTCCCTCGGTCAGTGAGCTCGGCTCCTGGGCCTCGTCCTACGGAATGTCGTCTCCCGTCTTGGCCGATGCCGGGATGGGCGTGACCTCCCAGTTCATCTGGGCGGACGGGGTGACGTCATTCGCACTTCCGTCCAAGCACCTCATCGGGCCCGGGATGGAGGTCTTGGCCATCAATGAGGCGCACATCCCAGCCTCGCTCATCGAGGCTCATCTGCCCGATTAGCCCCCCAGCCATGCCACCAACGACGTGCCGCTGCGCGGTCTGCGTCACTCCTCTCTCGGCCGAGCCCGGATACCATTGTAGTAGTCATCGGCGTACGTCTCACCGGGGGTGCACGTGCTCGAGTACTCCTCAAAGCACCGGACCTCCATGTTGAAGTAGAGGGTCCGCTCTGTCGCCCCGAGATCGCAGTCCCACTCCCCGGGGGTGGCTTTCTGGCTCCAATTGAGCGACGACGGGTTGGGATTTGGGCTCAGCAGGCGGCAGCGAGGAGAGTCGTCCACCTGCTCTCCTCCGGGCACCACCGAGAACCACCCGTGCCAATAGAGCCCGCTGGCATGCAGACCGGGCATGTTGTTGGTGATCTCGGCCGTACCGGAGCGCCCAATCGCATTGGCGGTGAAGGGCAGGGAGAGAATCTTGCCGCTCGGAATTCGGAGATCATTCGTCCAATAGCTGGCCCCCAGCGACCAATTGTCGAGGTGAATCTCCGGGTCACAGACCACCCGCTCGGCGACCTCCGCGGGCACACCGCTGCAGTACGCTGCGGGCTCCGGTATGGCCTCTTCGAAGACGGCAATGACCGAGCAGTCCTGCGTCACCGGTGCCGTCCTGAACTGAAGCCCCTCCACACTGCCGCCGCACGTGCCCGTGACAGCTGCCAATCCCCACCCCTCGTCGGGCGTCACATCAACCCGAAGCACCCGCCCGTCATTGACCCTCACATCGCCGACCGGCGTGGCGAACCCGCCACCGCTCACGGACGTCGATACCGTGTGCCAGACCGCGTCCTCTCCGGTGTCAGTCGACTGCGGGGCTCCGGTGTCGAGCGAGGTTGGTTTATCCGAGCCGCTGTCGCTGGACGCCGCTTTATCGCTCTGGCATCCCGTCATGAGACCCAGACATAGGGTGATCATAGAGGTCTTAAACGGCATGAGGATCGTCTCTCCTGGGTCCAACTATTGGCGGCGATAAGCGCGGGTGGTCGTCGCTCCGTACCGGTGGAGCGGGACGCTCTCAGAAGGTATTCCCGGTTCGGAAGCTGACAACGGTGCAGTCGTCTAAGGCGCGTGCGGCCGAGGTTCGCTCTCGTGACCGGCTGCTTCATCGCCCCGTCACGCCCGTCTATGCTGGTTGTCGAAGGACCCCTACCGTGACATCCAGCGTCCCATCGGGAAACATCTCGATGGCATCCGGATAGCCCTCCAGGCCGTGCCGTCTCAAGGCACTCATGCACCGATGCCATGAGTCTGGGGCGCCGAAGTGAAGCGCGATCGCGCGAGCCAGCTCGGTCGTTCCAGACCATCGCGCCTCGGAGACCCAGACCACGCTAGCGACCGAGCCGCGGCACCACCTCACGCCCCAGATGCCGGCTGCCCCGTGGTCGACCAGCGTCGCGACCTGCTCCGCGAGCGTGCCGCGAAGGTAGTGAAAGGGCGCGGACTGGTGTCGAGTGATCACGCTCCGTGCCCCCACCGGTACGGTGGCGATGAGACACATCAAGTCACCCGCGAATTCAGGGGGACGCAGCGCCTCGACAGCCGCAATGGCGCGGTGGTCCTGGAGGTCGTCGAGGTAGATCTCCGCGCCGTCCGACCCGTCGGTGTCTATCATGCGGCGCATGCCTGGAATCGATAGCGCGAGTAGATCACGCGTCTGGGCGCACGGCCACTGGCTCTGGACCGCCGTCGCCCAGGCCTCCGGCTCCCCTTGGTCGCTGACCGCCACACGGGGCGGGCGGTCCGTTACTCCAAAGGCCAGAATCGGGCCCACCTTGAAGTCTTCTATCAAGGGATCCGCGACTTCAGGTCGGATGAGCCGGGCTATCCTCGACGGTACCCCCGCTGGAAAGACAGCATCGAGCATCGCTTGGGTCGAGCTCACGGCCAGCCCAGCTCTCGTCGCAGGGCCAAGATGGCCAGATCAATCGCGGCACCGAAGCGACAGTTTTCCTCAATGATCTGTCGCTCCTCGCTTCCCTCCGGATAGCTGCCGACCATCACATCATACAGCTCAGAGAGCGACCACCTCAGCGGGTCAAAGTGCACCGTTTCGCTGAGATGACCCCGCCAGTATGTCTCCTTGAGGCGAGGAAAGCGCCGCTCCAGGAAGATGGCTCCGTCATGGTAGATGCGACCGTCTACATCCACGATGAGATCATCGGACAGCATGACGGGCTCGCAGTCGCTCTTCCAATTGAACAACACCATCTCTTCAGCGTGAGCATGGTGATGGCGGAGTACACGAAGAAGCGAGCCGATGTAGGCATCCATCTGCTCTTGGCTCCAGCGCATCCCCACCGCATAGTTAAGCTGAAGGCGTCGAACACCGGTCTCCAGGGCCCACTGATATCGCTCCATGCACGCGTCAGCGGCAGCAGGCGGCAGCACGGCATTCATGAACCACGGCACTCGGTGACCCTGCAGCAGCTTGATGGCGCGAGTCACGCCAGCATAGGCCTCCTCGTCAGAGCACAGGTGCGCCTGACGAAACCGGCGGTGAGCGAGCGCCGGGCCGTCGAGAGAGAACATGAGCATCACAGGATGCTCGGCCAAGAAGTCAAGCTGAGCCTCCGTGAGGCCCACACCGTTGGTGGTGAGGCAGATCTCGAGCTTTCGTCCTTCTCGCTCAGGGTGTGCGGACACATAGCGAACCGCGTCCTCGAGCACCGACCAGCAGCGGGTCGGCTCGCCGCCAAAGAACTGAAGCTCAAGCCTGGGTCGGCTGGACTTCATCAACAGGTCGATGGCCCGTCGTGCATCCGACGACGCCAGCTCCGCCGCGCCCTCCATCTTGTCCACCAGACAGTAGCCGCAGCGGAGCTCACATGAGCGCGTCAACATGAGCATCAAGCGCTCAACGCCAGGTCCTTCTCCGAGGTTTACGCTGCCTCGGCGGAGGATCTGGCCGAGGCGCTTCTGTGCCTGATCGGGGGTCGGTATCACGCGCGAAGCTCCACCGGTGGACGAGGCACGGGTGTCGACTCGGTCGGTTCAGGACCTCGAATCATCCGGAGCGCTTGGTGAACCTTGTCCAAGTCCGACTGGGTACAGTGAGTAAGACGAATCATCGCCTCGCCTGCCCCAAAGGGCTGATCAACATAGCGCTCGATCAGCAGATCATTCGCCTCGCAGAGTTGGTACAACCTCGTCCATCGCTCGGGGGTGTAGTACTTCCAGCTCAGCTCACCCGCCCCGACCTCTCGCGCCATGCGGACCGTCGCGGCCAGGTGTTGGGGAGTCTCGAAGGGAAGGCCCATGATGAAGCTCGCATGAACCGTGATGCCTGAATCCTCGAGACGCCTGACCGCCTCGAGCGCCGCGGCGTTGGTAAAGGGCTTGTCCAAGAAGCGACGCCGATAGGCCTCATCGCCGCACTCCAGCCCGAGAACAGCATAGTCACAGCCCGCGCGCGCGAGATCGGCCACCAGCGTCTCCGTGACCTGCTCCACCCGCAGCTGCACGGCGAGAGGCTGACCCACCTCGGATGCATAGGCCGAGCAAAATGAAGAGACCCATCGGCGGTCGAGCGGGAAGATGGCATCCCAAGTAGCGAAGCCATGCTCCACCGAGACGGTCTGCATCGTTCGTTGCATCTCTGAGATGGTGCGATCGACGGAGCGAAGGGTCATGGATCCAGCGGTGGGTTGACCATGAAGTCGGCGGTAGCCATCAATGCCGCAGAAGGTGCAGGTAAAGGGACAGAAGCCACGAGATATTGCGACCCCCACCGCTTGCTCATAGCGATTGCCCGCGTTGGTGAGATCCCCAAAGAGTCCTCGATCCCAGTCCGGCAGTCCGTCGACGTCGGCCACGCGGGGTCGCTGCACCGGATCGGCGGACCCGCGCCGTAGGATGCCCGGGTGAGGAATGTCCGGCCGCTCGATCCACCCCAACAGCCCCGGCTCTCCCTCGCCAGCACAGACAGCGTCGACATCCAGCTGGGCGAGTGTCTCCGTCGGGTAGGTCGTGGGGTGTGCACCGCCGGCGATGACGCGTGCGTCCGGCAGTGCCGCGCGCAGAGCGGGCAGGACTTCCGCCACCCGCTCAAAGCGACAGGTCATGAAGCTCAACCCCACCACCTCCGCAGCGCTCTGCTGGGCGGCCTGCTGGATCTCAGCGCAGGTCGCCTCGTCCTGAATGGTCAGCAACTCGACGCTGTGGCCCGCCTCCTTGAGCCAGGCCGAGAGAGCGGCTATCGAGCTGTTGAACTGCACCCCTGCCTGGGCGGTATGGACGAAGAGGACATTCATGGGTCAGAGCGTGTAGGGTAGCAGAGTGAACCAAGCAGACCACGAGGATCGTAGCATCGCGCGCCTGATGACGGCGTCGATCGCAGAGCAAGCCGAGACGATGGCGAGCTGGGGGATGGACCGGGTCGGCCTCTTGATTCTCATGAGCCCCTGTCACGGTCGGTGCATCTTCTGCGCCCAGCCCGCAGTCACTCACCCTCCGCCCGAGGACTGGACCCCTTGGACACAGGTCTCCCGCTACCTGGAGGGCAACCGTGCCGCCGCGCTGCGGGGCCTCTGCATCGGCGGAACCGAGCCCACCAGTCATCCGGACTTCGCGCGCACCCTCGAGCTGGCCGGCGACGTAGGCTTCGAGCACATCGAGCTGATGACCTCAGGCCTGACCCTCAGCGAGCCGAACGTGGCCGAGGACTGGGTGGCCTCCGGCATACGCAGTGTCGCCGTGCCCATCTACGGACATGAGGCCCTTCATCACAACCGTGTGGTCGGGGTCCCTGCCTTTGACCGGCTCGTGGCGGGCCTGGATGCTGCTCGCCGTGCCGGAATCACCGTCCACGCTCACACCCTGGCGCTGGCGGAGACGCTCCCTATTCTCGGGGATCTCGCCGAGTTCGTGACCTCGCGTTGGGGAACGCCGCTGACCCTCGCGCCCGCTCGACCGAAAGACGCTGTCTGGGACTACCGGGGGAGAGCCCCCAGCCTCGTGGACATCAGCCGCCACATCGACGGCGTGCCCGAGGCTCATCTCCAGCTGACGGGATGGCCTTCCTGCCTGACCCCCTCACGACGCCGCGGTGCCGCGACAGTGATGAGGCTGTATTTCCTGGGGCAATCTCGAAGCTTTCACCCATCCTGCAGCAACTGTCAGGCTCAGCCGTCGTGTCCCGGCGTTGTCAGCACGCTCCTTGAGCGCGATGGAGCCCGCGGCCTCACCCCCGCCTAGGTCGAGTTTGTTACGCAGGGTCCTCGCCTTCTTTGGCCTCAGGTGGTTCGATGTCCTCTCCCCTAATCGCATGCTTCTCCCTCCTCATCGCTCTCGTCTCGGGCACCGCCCAGGCCGAGACCCGCTGCGAGTGGCTTGAAGATCTGCCCAAGACCCCGTTCGATCAAGAGCAGGTGGTGGCCTGCCCCAATGAAGTGCTGGAGTATGTCTACTGGTACACCAACGGCATCCGTCGAAAGAGCCGGACCTACGCCCAGATGGGCTCGGGCGTCTGGCGCTCGGCCAAGAGCCCTTACGCAACCGATGATCCCTGTGCCACGGGCTTCGTTCACCACAGCGACGGACAGCCCATGGGGGGCCTCCCCGAGGATGTTCGCTCTCGCTGGACAGAGCCCGACCCTGAGGTTCAGGAATTCAATGCGTTCTTGACCAAGGTTGGCACACCCGAGTGCGACATCAAGGACCCGAAGTACGGCTACTGGTGCCACCTCCTCGCGGACGCGCCGCCGACGGTCAAGCCCCTCGAGGAAGAAGGCGAGTCATGCCTGACAGCGGATCTTGAGGATCTGTATCAGTGCTTCCCCAAGCGCCGCTCGGTCACGGCAGCCTACCTGGCCGAGCAGACCAACAAGATGCTTCTCCTCGAGTGGCTCCTCATCCACCGGGTGGGCTTCGACCCCGCTCGACAATACCTGATCTCTCTTCCACAGGTCTCAACGCATCGCCGCGAGCTGAACCTGGTTGCCAAGTACCGCATCTGCACACGGGACTAAAGTCCGGTCGCTCGGGTCACGTCGGCGACGGTGCCACTGTCTGGGTTCGTGTCCCTCGTGTCGCTGCCCACACTGAGAAAGCCATGAAGGCCGTGAACTGCGGCCCATAGGCGCCGAACCACCACCCGATGACCGGGAGCAACCCCGTCGAAACGATCGCACCGCCCCACACTACGAGGCGCTGACGCGGCGATCGGCGCTCGCCCAGAATCGGCTGATGGCCTGCCCCCCTCATGCGGATCCAGATGAGGAGGGCCGCCGGGAGTCCAATCGCCGCGGGGAGGAACACCGGATCGATGCCATCGCCGTGTAAACCCAGGGCGCCCCGCACCAGGATCACCCCCAGAGCGTACCCCATCACGCTGGTGGCCCACGGTAGACGTGCTCCGCGAATGGGGCGCAGGCCCTTCCAGAGCATGACCAAGAGCATCCAGCCCGGCATGACGACGAACACCAAGCCAATGAGGTTCGCCGAGAAGATATCCTCCGCATCCTCGGGAAAGGGCGACCGATAGGCCTTGCCGCGCATGACGTCGATGATGCGACGGGCGACGGTGGACGCGGACACCGCCATGACGCCGCGATTAACGAGAACGGTCACGGTCGTGTTCCAGGCAGGGATCGTGCTGACATGGGCACTGAAGCCGTGGGGCTCAAGCGCCCCGTTGTGCCAATACTCACGGATGCCATCGCGCGCTCTCAGCCCAATGCCGAGCCCGTAGCTCTCATCCGTCGAGCGGGGTCGGAGCATCTCAACGAGCACCTCAGACGGGATGATCTCGCCCGCTGTGAGCGCCTGGAAGAAGCGGGTAAGCTCGGCCGGGGTAGAAAAGGCATGTCCGGCGGCCCCAACTCGACTGGGCGCGTCGGCGGGAAGACCCAGCCACTGAGTCGAGGCCAGCGCCTCACTGCCGATGGTGATGTTCATCGGCGCGACACGGTTAAAGAAGTCGTCCACGCGCGCGGGCTCTGTCCCTGTTCGCTTCAGACCCAGCGGAGCAAGCAGACGCCGCTGGATGATCTCGTCGTAGGTGCCCTGGTCTTTGGCCATGACCAGGAGTCCTGCCAGGTTGTAGCCAACATTGGAGTACTCGCTCTTCGATCCCGGCGTGAAGTCCAGCTCAATGTGACGGGCCTCCTCGAGAAAGGCCGTGCGGACCGATGCGTCGCGCAGCGGATCCCGGCCGACCTTCATCTCAAGACTCAGGGCCTCCCGCGGAAATCCACACTCATGCGCCAGCAGACGTCCGACCGTGCATGCCTCCCCCTCCCTCGACGCATCGGAGGGCGACCAGCCGGGGAGGTGCGCACCAATGGGGTCATCCAGCCCCAGCCGACCCTCCTCGACGAGATGCAGCACCGCCGTGCTGCAGAGGGTCTTCGAGATCGAACCGAGCCAAAAAATGGAGTCCTGACCGAGCGGCTCACCGCCGACGTCGGTGCCCTCACTGACCGAGAACACCACCTCGCCCTCAACCTCAACCCGAATCGCCCCACTAAACCACCGCAAGAAGCCGGGATCATTCAGCAAGT
>CAZKOI010000002.1:0-33031 GCA_964554315.1 uncultured Enterobacterales bacterium
TCACCGTCGGGGGCTCCTGAACCACCTCAGCCGGAGGATCCGCGCTGCAGCCAAGGCCCATCAATCCAAGGAATATGCGCATCGAAAACCGAGGGTCAAGCGGGCCTGATCCGGAGGGGCCGGCTCGCGATGGGTACAGGTGCAGGAGGACGGTAGGTTCATGTAGCTCCCCCCTCGAATGGACTTCCACCGACCCGTCGTCGGGCCCTCGGGGTTGGTCGTTGGAGTCGATGCGTACGCCGCTCGGTGGTACCAGTCACGGGTCCACTCCCAGACGTTTCCGGCCATGTGCATGAGGCCATGATGTCCGCCTGTCTCGTCGCGAGCAGCCTCCGCGGTGTCAACCACCATGGGCTTCATGGGATCATTCTTCAGCGCCCAGCGGACCCCATCGGGGGTCCCGCTGCCCCAAGGGTACGGCTCCGCCCGACCTCCGCACGCCGCCCGCTCCCACTCCGCCTCGGTCGGAAGCCTTCCTCCCGACCATCGACAGAAGGCATCCGCCTCGTACCAGGTCACACCGACCACAGGATGTCCGCCACTTCGACCCGCGCTGCGGATGGCGCGACCGGACCCTCCCGGATTCTGGTCCCGCCACAGCAAACCCGCTGCAGACCAAACGGTGTCGGTAGACCACGCGGCGCGCTCGAACGCCTCGTAGCGCGCAATGCTGACCTCCATCGAGTCAATCGCGAAAGTGTCGAGCTGAACCGTGGTCACCGGCTGTTCATCCGGTGCCCGATCGCTACCCCGCGGGAACTCTCCTGCAGGGATAATGACTGCACCCGGTGGTGCCGCAGCGATAAGGAATAGCCAAGCAGAGATCATCGCGTGCCATGATACTGGTCATCGAGGAGGAGGGATAGTGCGAAGTCAACTGTGGGCCATCTCCTTTGTCTGCTGGGCCTGCTCCGGCGAGAAGTCCGAGCCCGTCACCGTGGCCTCACCGAAACCGCCGAACCTACCGGCACACACCTCACCGCCCAAGCATGCTCACCCGACGCCGATGCCCGCGCCCGGCACCCCAGGCTCCGGTGCAGCCCTGCAAGATCCGACAGGGTTCCCCCCTTTTCACGACTGGACAGCACCGCCGGGACCGCCCGTTGTCGCGATGGGTACGTGGTCGGCGCCGGTCAAGCTCACGCAGACGAAGGGCGGCGGCTACCGACCTCAAGTCGCTGTCGCACCCGACGGCACCCTCCACGCGCTGTATTACGAGCGAACCGATCAAGGCGATCTCATAAGGCATCGTACGTCGATGGACGGCAGCTCTTGGACTGAACCGGTCCACCTGGGCCACAGCGAAAACCGAAACTGGGGTCCCGACCTCGTGGCCCGCCCGGACGGATCCGTCGTCGTGGTCTACGACCATGCGCTGCCCGACTTTCGTTCCCGAGGCTTTGTCACCACCTACCAAGGCGACCGCTGGTCCGATCCGGAACCCATATCTCCAGACAACGGCGGGGAGGTCGGCAGCGGACACGTGGCCCATGGTCGGGGGGATACCCTCGCGTATGTCTACATCGGCAAGCCGCTCGGGCCTGAGCATCGATTTAGGGCCTTCTATCGGTGGTTCAAGGATGGACGATGGAGCGCCGTTGGCTCGTTCACGGATGGCACAAAAGACGCTTGGCACACCAACGTTGAGCGTCGCCCCGATGGAAGCATGCTGGCCGGATGGGACGTCGGACAAGGGGGGGCGGAGACCGAGCTGTACGTCGTCGAGGGCCGAGACGGCCAGTGGACCACACCGGAGAACATCTCCGCCACCTCAAAGCCTGGGGAGCGCGTGCACTTCGCCTTCGGCACAGACGGGAGGGACCACCTGACCTGGTTTCACAAAGAGGCCGGACGTCCGGTTCACATCTACACGCGATCGGGTCGGCCTGGGGCCTGGGGCGAGACGGAGGAGCCCAGTCGAGGCTACGGAGGGTTTCACTTTGATCCGGACATTGCGGTGGACGCCAGCGGGAACCGCGTACTGGTCTGGGGGTGGGACAGCGGGCAGCGTGCGGAGCTGGTCTACAGCATCAACCGCGGAGACGGCTGGACGACACCTGCGCTTGTTGCCCAGATCGGTGAGGGGAAGCCTGGCCTGCCGAGCATCGATGTCACAGCAGAGGGGCGCTTCGTGGTCGTATGGAACCAAGGCGTTCGAGGATACAACGATGTCTACGTCGCGACACTCGAGGTGCAGTAATGCGAACTTTGCTTTTGGCTCTCACCATCGCCTGCAGTGAGGCTCCACCTCCGACAGAGCCGCCTACGCCGGCGGCTTCGGTGAAGACGACGCCCGTAAACAAGCGTCCAAACGTGGTGATTCTCTCTATGGACACCGTCTCTGCCGAACACATGGCGCTCTACGGTGGACCGGCGAAAATGCCCAACGTACAGGCAGTGGCCGACGAGGGAACCACCTTTGAGGCGGCAATCTCGCACTTCCCCGAGACGGCGCTCTCGCACTGGACCATGATGACAGGGGTGCTGCCCGCCGTTCATGGAAACGTACCCGCCTTCGGTACCTCCCGATACACCGGCCCAACCCTGGCCGAGCGCCTCAAGGCGGAAGGGATGCGAACAGCAGCCTTCATCGGAGGTGAGACCTTGACCGACCGGTCAACCGGCATGTCTCGAGGCTTCGAGATCTATGATGACCGATACGCCTGGGATCGACGCGACCTCCGGCGCCCCGCCCGGGAGGTCATCGCCGCCGCCACCTCTTGGATGACGGAGCGTAACCGTGCGGGCCAACCGTTCTTTGCCTTCATCCATCTGTTCGACGCCCACTTTCCGTACACGCCGTCAGAACCGTGGGACACGGCGTATACCCAGCCGTACTCCGGTGGTCTCACCGGGTCGGATGATGACCTTAGGCCCTATCGAGATGGCCTAAAGACGCCCTCTGCTGCCGACATCGCTCACATCGCTGCGCTCTATCAGGGAGAGCTCAGCGAGATGGATGACGCTCTGAAGCCCCTCTTCGAGCATGCCTCAATGAAGGACACGATCCTGGTGATCACCTCTGACCACGGCGAGAGCTTCAGCCATGGATATTGGTTCAATCATCGAGCCGGGCTCTGGGATGAGATCACGCGTGTCCCCCTGATCATTCGCGGCCCTGAACTCCCCGAGGGGGTTCGCAGGGCAGGGGTCGTCGGTCTGGTTGACCTTACGCCTACCGTGCTGGGTCGCCTCGGCCTGCGGCCACTTGAGCGTGTTCATGGCGTCGACCTCGGACCGCAGCTCTTGGCCAAACCGGGCCAAGGTCGAGTCGCCTATTCCATTACCGATCCCGACCGAGACGCGCCTCAGTTTGCGGCCCGTACCGACTCCCACAAGTTGATTGCGCCGGCCAAGAATGGCGTGCCCGTACTCGACCAAGCGCTGAGCTACGACCTCACCCGTGACCCCAACGAGACCCAGTCCAACGCTCCCATTCCGGAGGAGCTTGAGTCCGTGGGCTCGGCCTACCAAGGCCAGGTACAGAGTGTTGCGTCTCGCTGGCAAGGACCCGAGCCAGAGCGACGGACCCCCGGAGATGGCGAGCTCGAGCGCCTCAAGGCCTTGGGCTATGTGGACGGGCCGGAAGGGGCGCCAGTGATATCGACACCTCCGTCCCCTGTTCGGCCCTGAGGACCCGGGACGCCCAGCCTAGGCCACCGCTCGAGGCCGCCGGACCTGGGTTTGTCCCCCGCTGTCCCAGATCGAGCGCAGCGCTAATCTTGACCTCCAGGCCTGCCGGCACCTGAAGCGGCACCCTCTGAACGGGCAGACCCGCGGGCGACACCCCTCCCTCGGCCACCGGAGACCGTCCCGGCGCAGGCATTCCGTTGGCCTGCAGGTCACTGGACTCAAAAGCCGTCACGGTAAGCCACTCACCCGTGATGGGCTGCCCATCGCTGCGGTCCACGGTGACGGTCAGGTCGACCCACTCGAGCGGAGGAACGTCTTCGATGACCGGGGTCGCAGCCTGAAAAACGCAGCGCACGCCCAGAGCCGAGCCTCTGATGTGGTCGGAGAACCGATTGGAGACCCGCATGTTGGTCGCAAAGGTGTTCCATGCCCCTCCACGGAGGCTGTGTGAGCGCCCGCTGCCAGGCCCTCCGGGATTCTTGCTCCGATTGCTGCGGTACACACCGGGGTGGTACCAATCTTGGGTGACCTCCCAGAGGTTACCTGCCAAGTTGAGGTGCCCATACGGCCCCCGACCGCTGGGCTGACCGTCAACCGTCGAGGGCCCCTCGGCACAGCGCCTAGGACCGCGCGAACTGACAGTGCTGTGGTTGGCCATCGCGCAATCGGGAGCGACCTCACCCCAGGGATAGGGACGCAGGTCTCCCGGATCGCATCGACTCGGATCAGCGCCCAGCTCGCACCCCCCACGAGCCGCCTTCTCAAACTCGGCCTCGGTCGGCAGCCGCCCGCCGCGGGCACTGCATTGGGCGGCGGCGGCGTCCCAGCTCGTCACCTCGAGAGGGGCCCGTCCGCCCGCTGCGGCCTGCTCCGTTTGATCGAGGCAAAACGCATCAACATACACCGCGTGAACAGGCTGCTCGTCGCGTCCCGCCTCGTCGCTGACCTCCCCCATGAGAAACCACCCCCCTGGAACACCGAGCGCACCCTCGGGACAGGACGATGGCGCTGGCGTCATCTCCGAGAGCTGGTCCGGCACCCTGACCTCTCGGGTTGGTACTGCCTCCTGCGTGACCGGAGGGAGCCCCTGCGTGGACTCCTGGGGCGCGGGGCTCCCACAAGCCATGATCCACCAGAGCATCGCGCTCACGAACGCCACGGAGCCGGGTCCAGTCCCCAGTCTTTGGGCCCACCACCGCGTGGACTCGCACGCACGCGGCCCGAGGCGCGCGCGCGAAGCCACCGCTTGGCCCACTCCTGGACTTCGACAGGGAAGCGTGCGTGCCAAGCGCCATCGCGTCGCTCCAGAGCCATCGTCATCCATGCGAGGTGATCGGCGTGCTGATCCACGCGCTGGCCCTCGAAGTCCCCCGCGAGAAAGACCGCGTAGCCATCCGCGTTGAGCCCGACATGGCCGGTATCCGGGGGCGGACCAACGGCATCCGCCCAGATGACCATCTCCTCGGTCCCTCGAGGTGCGTTGTACCGGCGGGCGAATTCCATAAGGACACGCCCGCACGCCTCCGCGTCGTCGGTCGCACGGTGAGCGTTGTCCAGCGGCACACCGAAGAGGCCACAGATGTGCCCAAGGTTGTGCTTTCGCTGCTCCGTGAGCTTGGCTCGTGAGATGTGGAGGGTGTCCACTTCGGCCACCGTGACCGGCCAGTTCAGGTCCATTCGTCCGAACTCTAGCCTCAAGAAGTTGAGGTCGAAGGCCAGGTTGTGAGCCACCACGATCGCACCGTCGAGCAAGGCATGGACCTCCTTGCCCACCTTGCTGAACACCGGCTTTCCGGCCACATCCTCATCCCTGATGCCGGTGACGCGTGTGACTTCACGAGGAATCGGTACCTCGGGGTCGATCAACCAGTCGTGCGCCTTCACGCTGCTGACCCGATACTCCGAGTCAACCGTCAACTCCACGGCACCAAACTCGATCACACGGTCCCCATCAAAGGGGTTCAGTCCCGTGGTCTCGGTGTCGAAAGCGACGATGCGGTGGTCGGTCCATCCCATTGGGTGGTCCTAACCAGGATCAGCGGCCGCGGCGCGTCCGTCGAATCATGACCAGCGGTGCAACCAGCAACCACGTCAGCGGAAGCTTGCTGGGTGTAGCGGAACACTTGCAGCTGGTGAGCTTACCTTCCACTACGGAGCCCAGCTCACCCTCCGGTACACCGTCGAGGCCGTCGCCCGATCCCGTATCGGCTTCCACCCCTGACGATGCCCCCGTATCGTCTTCGGGGTCCGCGTCCGTGTCGGCGTCGGCGTCCGAGTCGGCATCCGCATCGGCATCTGCATCCGAATCGGCATCGGCATCGGCATCCGCATCCGCGTCGGCATCCGTGTCGGCATCCGCATCCGCGTCCGTTCCGGGCGTGTCATCACACACATCTCCGATTCCATCGCCGTCGCTGTCGGCCTGGCCCGCATTGAATTCCTCGGGGCAGTTGTCGCAGACGTTGCCGACGCCATCCCGGTCGGCATCCGCCTGGCCTGCATTGTAGTCCTCCGGGCAGTTATCACAGACGTTACCGAGCCCGTCGCCGTCGTCATCGGCCTGCCCGGCGTTGTACTCAAACTCGCAGTTGTCATCGTCATCGACAATCCCGTCGTCATCCTCATCCAGTTGTTCGACCTCGATCGGGCCGAAGTAGGTGAGCGTCTCGTATGAGACGAAGCCACCGGCGTCGTAGGCATAGAAGCCCGCCGTGCCCCGCCCGAGCGGCTCATCGACAGTAGCCTCAAAGGTCCAGTCTGGGTCGGACCAGTCCGGATCCGCGTACGGGTAGTTGGAGTCGTACTCACTGACACTCACCGTCAACACGCCATCGTTTTGTTCCGCTCGCACCCAGGTGATCCAGCCGTCACCCGGAAGACGCGAGCTGCTGTCCAGCACGGTCAGCTCACCGTCCTGCACCTCGACCAAGCCGAAGAATCTTCCGCGATCCCAAGGGTCCGACGGTCCGCTCGCCCCTGATCCGCGGACGCCGATGGCGAGGACCGCATAGAAGGTTGAAGGCCCCGTCTTGTTGAAGATGATGGCCATCGTGTCATCATCCTCGGTGTACATCCAAGAGGTGATGCGGAGATCCTCAGCGTCGATGTTGGTGTTGGTGAGCCAGTTGTCACGGGGGCCACCTGAACCCCACGAGCCACCGTTGTCATCGGTCGTGGGGAAGACGGTCCAACCCTCATAGCCATACCAGCCATCGTCGTCGTACCCGGTCTCCCAGCCGCCTATGCCGAGGACAGAGCTGAAGTCAGGGTACGTGGAGTAGCTAAAGTGATCGACCCAGGTTGACGCGTTGGCGACACCAGCCAGAAGCATAAATGAAAGCATGACGAACTTCCCCCGCCGGGGATTATACGTGACTTCCTGACGCTTGCCGCACCTGATTTCAGCTTTGTTGTTCAGACTGCCGGCGACGGCTCTGCACATATTTGGTCGCCAGCTGGCCGCTGAGGCCCACCAACAGCAAGCCCACAATCGCTGCCGGCAGGACCGCGAGACCCACGCCTTGGTAGGTATCGAGTGGGGTCACGCCATCCCTCAGAAAGACGCCATACATGGTGAGCAGGCCAACGTTTCCGGCAAATTCCGTGACGCTGTAGTGGGCCTCAATCATCACGCCCAAGAGGCTGATACACAAGGCGATACCCCAAAGCAGGGGCGCTCCCGGCGGCGCCTTCACCACCTCAAGAAAGAGGACCTGCGCGGCCTCGCCCTTCCAGTTGGTGACTGTTCCCTCAAGCTCTGACCCTGAACCAACGATGTCAAAGCGGTCCTGGAGATCCTCACCGAGCCCACCCGAACGTCGGCGACCCGCCTCACGAACCGAGGAGTTTCCTGCCTCTACATCCACCTCGACCTCGTTCGAACCAGAGTCACGCCGGATCGTTCCCGTGACACGGTGCTCTTCTCCGCCCAGCTCAAGCCGGAGCGTGTACGCCGTATTGTCGGTGTTCTTCTCTTCATCCTCGGGACCTAAGAGCGCGGTGACCATGAGCGCGTAGTCTCCGTCCGCGGGGATGTTCAGCTTGAAGGTGTCACGCTGAGCCCGTACCTCCGCCTTATCAAAGACCTCACCAGGGTTGAGAACCGTGTAGGCCATAAAGCTGGGCATGGCACCCGCAAGGAGCAGAACGGGCCACATGATGAACGGAATCTTGGGAAGATCGAGCATGCGGCGAGCCGTCGAGAAAAAGATCAGGATGATGACAGCCGCCACCACACCCGTACTGAGCAAATCATTGACATCCATTGAGGTCTCACTCCTGGGTCCACCCCGTTAACCAGTCCGAACGGGAGGCCGCATGCGTCTGAGAGATCAAGTTGTCCTGATTACGGGTGGAAGTCGAGGTGTGGGCGCAGCGGTCGCTCTCGCCGCAGCAAGAGAAGGGGCCCATATCGCCCTGGCCGGAAAGACCATTGAGCCTCATCCCAAGCTCCCTGGGACCCTGGGCGAGGTCGCCGAACAGGTCCGAGCACTGGGACGAGAGGCCATCGTGCTGCAGGTCGACGTCCGCTTTCCGGATCAGGTAAACGCCATGGTCGAGCAGACCGTCTCGCACTTTGGACGCTTGGACGCCCTCATCAACAATGCCGGCGCCATCTTCTGGGGATCGACGACGGAATTTCCGGTAAAGCGCTACGACCTCGTCATGGACGTCAACGTTCGAGGCGCATTCTTGGCGAGCCAAGCAGCGATTCCGCACCTGCGTGAGCGTGGCGGCCACATCGTCATGATGTCTCCCCCCATCAACCCCAAGGCTGCGGTCGGAAAGGCGCCGTACATCGTCTCCAAATTCGGCATGACCATGGTGGGTATGGCCATCGACGCCGAGGAGCCAAACGTCGCCGCCCACGCCCTGTGGCCCGTGACCGGCATCAGGACCGCGGCCACGGTCAACCTGGGCATGGGCTCCGATGCCGAGTGGCGGACACCCGAGATCCTGGCCGATGCCACGGTCGAGCTCATCGCGAAGCCGCCGGCCGAGAGCACGTTCAGAGCCTGGCTCGACGAGGAGGTCCTCTCCGAAGCAGGCATCACCGATCTGGATGTCTATGCCTGTGTCCCGGGGAGCCAGCCGGCACCGATGAGCATCACCTTAGTGGATCCGGATTGGTCTCCGTCCGCCTAGACCAACTCAAGAGCCCCAGCGCGACCAGGACGAGCCAGCCTGCTCGCGACGGCGACCTCTGAGAGGCACAACCGCAACCCGCGACCTCGTCATCATCCTCGTCGAAGGCGAGAGCGTCCTGCCCAAAGTTCGCGGGCAAGATCCCCTCCACCTCACACCAAGCGCGGGTCCCGTCCTCGCAGCGTGAGCGCATTTCTTCATCGATCCAAGCCAGATAGTGGTCAACCCGGGTGTCCACTCCGCCGGTCTCGCGGCAGTCGGTGAGATCGTAGGCGTGAGAGGTCACGCCGATCAGGCGATCGCCGCCGCCAATCTTCATGTAGGTCGGACCACCCGAGTCTCCGTGGCACTTTCGCACGTCCCCTTCAAGCTCTCCGACCTTGATCTCATAGGCCGACACCTCAACAATCTCGCTCCTACCAGAGTGCTTGATGCCGACCGTTCCGGCGGGTGGGGTCTGATCGGAGGTCTGCTGACCCCAACCCACGATGTCGACCGCCACGCCCTCGGCGATAGATCGGGCCTCCTCGGCCGTCGGCAGCACTGCCGGCTCGATGTCAAAGATGGGCTCATCCAAGAAGAGCAAGGCGATGTCGTCGTTTTCTGCGAGGCCCATCTGGAGCCCGCTCATGGACCATCCAGGGTGGGTCACCGAATCCCAAGCAAAGGCGATGTCATCGGGCCACTCCACGCCAGGCAGCCCGTTGAAGCGGCTAAGGTCCGCCTCTCGGGAGTACCCCACCTCGACGTTGTCCAGCTGCACACCGTACTGCTGCTCCATGAACTCGAAGTCGATGCAGTGGGCCGCCAAGAGCACAACGTCGGGTGCGATGAGCGTCGATGAGCACATCAGCATCCTGAGCTCGAAGGTCTGCCCCTGAAAGTCAATCTCGGCGGACGCGAGCATGCCACCGGCCGACGGATAATAGGCCTCCGTCGCCGCTGAACCATTGATGATGTCGCTGTTGGCTGCGGCCGGCGCGTTTACTAAGAGACCTGCTATCAGTCCTGCGGTCATGGCCTCCCTCCTCTGTCGTTAGTGGTCTTCGTCTCGGCCAAAAGACGCCTCCCTCATGTGCCATCGTTCATGCAGACCCGCTACAGCGACGCTGTGTCCACCACATGTTTTTGACCGGAAGCACGGGATTCGTCCGGCCAAGCGAGGCGATCGATGTTGCCTCTGTGCTCGGGTTGACCTGACGGCGTCCAAATGCTTGCGCGCAGCGTGGGGTGCGTCGTCATGTCGCGCACAAAAAGACGTGCGCGACTAACGCTCAATGTGGTTCAATCCGTTTCGACGACACCGCGACTACCAAGGGAGATCTCTCATGACCCGAACGCTTCTGTTGGCCCTCGGCAGCACCCTGCTCGGCAGCGGCCAGGCTGCAGCGCAAGAAAGCGACGAGCGGCCGTCGGACCGCCAGGGCGAGGGCGACGCACCGCCTGAGGGCGGGCTGCCTTCGGGTCAGCAGGGTGAAGCCCTGTCGATGCCCTCACTGAGCAAGGCGCAGCACAAGTGGCTCGAGCCTAAGCGAAGCAAGCTCCCGCCGGTCCCTCACGCCCAGACTGACTTCACCGCCCACACCCTCGAGTGGGGCGAGACGAAGATCGGACTCGCCAGCGTCACCGTCGGGGCCGCACCGAGAACACAGATTGGGACGATACCCATCCTCGATGCGCTCGGCCTCTACAACGGGCACTTGAAGGTCAAAGCCGTTCAGACCGACCGCTACTCGATGGGTCTCGGCACCGACCTCTACTTGCTGAGCGCCGGCGACATGAAGGCCCACTCGCTCGGCTTCTCGATGATCCAATCGATCGATGTGACCCAACCTTGGAGCGTCCACCTCGGCCTGGAGTGGGACAGGACAAAGTCGAGTGGCGTCCCCGACCTCGATGAGCTCCCGAGCCTCTTCACGGGGGACTACGACGCCGAGACCTTCGCCAAGCAGCAGCGCCCGTCGCAGTGGGAATTCGACCTCCAGGAGCTCACCTTGAGTCTCGCGACGGACTTTCGCTTCAATCGACGGGACAGTCTCATCCTCCAGGCGAGCGCGGTGTTCTGGTCACGCGTGAGCGAGGTCGGCTACGAGATCCCACCCATTCTTGGCCTCGACGAGGTCTTCAACAAGGACCTCGGCGTGTCCTCGCCCATCGCGGAGACCTACATCGCGAGCCTGGCCTGGCAGTGGTCCTGGCGTCGCACCGACCTCCGAGTCGGTATCGGGCACTCCAGCGTTCCCGGTGCTTGGCTGCTACAGACCTTTGATCTCAGCTATCGCTTTGGCGGGAAGACCCGCCGCACGGAGCGGCGCATGAACAAGACATGGCGTCGCAATAAGTCCGACACGGAGGCGCAATAGCGCTCCGTTATTCTGGTATCCTCCCCACAACGGAGGCTCCATGCAACATCTCTACCCAGCCGTTCTTGTGCTCACCTTGGCGTGTGCCTCGGATGCCGAAAAGCTGGTCTGCGGGGAAGGTACGGTCGAAGAGTCGGGGGCCTGTGTACCGGCGCCATCGGATTCCGATGCTGACGTCGACGCGGATGCCGACTCGGATGCCGATTCAGATGCCGACGCCGACAGCGATGCGGACGCGGGTCCAGCGGATACCGGTTCGGGACCGGTGGACGCCGACGGAGGTCCGGATACGGGCCTCGGATCGCTGGACCATGATGGAGACGGGTTCACCATCGCTGAGGGCGACTGCGACGATGACAACGCCGACATTCACCCTGATGCCTTCGAGACCTGCGACGCCATCGACAACGACTGTGACGGTGAGATCGATGAGGAGGCCACCGATAGCGTGGTGACCTTCCTCGATGCCGACGCTGACGGGTACGGGGATGATCGGTTTCCCGTCATGAGCTGCGCCGCAACCGCGGGATATGTCAGCACAGGCGGCGACTGCGACGACACCAACGCAACGACCCACCCCGGCGCGGCAGAGCGCTGCGATGGCATTGACAACGACTGTGACCGCGAGGTCGATGAAGACGTCATGCTGACTTGGTATGCGGACACCGACGGCGACGGCTACGGCGACTCGGCCGACGCCGTGATGAGTTGCGATCCGGGCCCCACCTACGTCGCGACCTCCACAGACTGCGATGATGCCCACGCGGGCACTCACCCCGGTGCGCTGGAGGTGTGTGATGGCGTCGACAACAACTGCAACGATGAGGTCGACGAAGGCGCCATTGACGCCGCGGAGTGGTTCGCTGATGGCGACGGGGATGGCTTTGGCGACGGCCCCCCGGTGCGCGCTTGCACCGCGCCCTCGGGGTACGCCGACACGGACGGGGACTGTGACGATGACAATCCCGCCATCAACCCAGGCGCAGCCGAGGTGTGCGATCCCCTGGACATCGACGAGGACTGCTCCGGTGCCTCCGACGACGATGACGGCGGCGTAGTGGGGGCCGGGATGAGCGTCTGGTATGCGGACATCGACGGTGACGGCTTCGGCTCCATGACCATGGGATTTCCACGATGCGACAGTCCCGAAGGCTACGTCGCCACGGCCACCGACTGTGACGACACCGATCCGGACGTCAATCCTGCCGGTACCGAGACCTGCAACGGACGAGACGACGACTGCGACGGCACCACCGATGAGGACGATGCCGCCGACGCCTTCACCTGGTACGCCGATGACGATGGCGATGGCTACGGGAGCCCCGAGGAGACCTCCCTGGCCTGCTCGGCTTCACCAGGATGGGTCGCTGACAACAGCGACTGCGACGATGATAACCCCGCCATCAACCCCTCCGCGCTGGAGATGTGCAACGAGATCGATGACGACTGCGACGGCTTCACCGATGAGACGGACGCAATCGATGCCATCACATGGTACGTGGACTTTGACGACGACGGCTTTGGGCGAACGGATGAGACCTTGATCGGCTGCTCCGCTCCCGCATACTTCGCCGAAGCGCCGGGTGACTGTAATGACGACGACCCCTTGGTCCATCCTGGGGCGGACGAGTGGTGCAATGGCGCTGACGACGACTGCGACGGCGAGGTCGATGAGTCGGGGGCCGTTGACGGAGAGACGTGGTTCGAAGACCTTGATGAGGACGGCTTCGGCAGCCCCCTCTCCAGCATAGAGTCCTGCGCGATGCCTCCCGGGTATGTGGATAACGACGGCGACTGCGACGACACGGACGAGACCACCTACCCGGACGCCCCGGAGGGCTGCGAAGGCGAGGACAAGGACTGCGACGGCATCGCCGGCGAGGGTCTGATGATTACGATCGAGGGCGTCACCGACGACCTCGAGGTGTGCACCAGCTGTGAGACGGGCGACTACTCCTGTCAGGCTCAGCAGATCTGCGACGAGCTCACCGGTGAGACGTGTGCATGGCAGAGCTACGACTGTGCAACAGGGGGTGCAGGGTCTTGGTACCCCCCCTCTCGCGGCAGCGGAAGCAACTTCAACTTTGCCTACACCTACGACTTCTCCGGAAGTGACTACGGCAACATCTGTGACTGCATCGGGGTCTCCAGCGAGTACGGCATTGGCTCCGACCATCGCTACTGCGGCACCGGACACTGGTTCAGGCGCTGACCATCGCTACGGTGTGTCGATCACCAACGTCACCGGGCCGTCGTTGAGCAGCGAGACCTTCATGTCGGCCCCAAAGACGCCGCGCTCAACACGAGCGACGCCTTGGGCCGCCATTGCATCACAGAAGCGCTCATACATGGGCTCCGCCACCTCCGGTGGTGCGGCGGAGACGAAGCTCGGCCGGCGGCCCCGCCGACAGTCGCCGAAGAGCGTAAACTGACTCACCACGAGGACACCGCCGCCCACCTCGAGGACGGACCGGTTCATCTTACCGGCGGCGTCTTCGAAGATGCGAAGGTTCGCGATCTTACTGCTGAGCCACGCGTTCTCCGTCTCGGTGTCGTCAGGCCCCACCCCCAGCAAGACGAGCAGTCCTGCGTCAATTGCTCCGGTGGTCACACCATCCACGACCACGCTGGCCTCGGTCACTCTCTGTACGACCGCCCTCATCCTCTACCTCGCCTGCCTGGCAAGCTCGACCCAGCTCCACAGCAGGGCCACCAAGGTCCCCATTAGCAGAACTCCCGAGGTGACGCCCATGACCCAGCGTGTCTCCCGCCGATTGGGCTCCGCCGGAACGATGCGATTAGAGGCTACCGCGGCAAAGATGGCTCCCCCCAGAAGCCCGCCGACGTGGCCAAGGTTGTCAACGAAGGGCAGCACAAAGCCGATCATGAGGTTGAGGCCTACCCACGGCATCAGCTTCTTTCGGAAGATCTCCCCTATGTGTGGCGGCAAGACCAGCCGGTAGCGATGGCCAAACACAATGCACGCACCCATCAGGCCAAAGATGCTCCCGCTGGCCCCCACACTGGCGACGTTGCCCCCGATAAACGAGAGCGTGGAGCCGGTGACACCGGCAACTAAAAACAACCAAAGAAACCGAGCGGGCCCATACACCGACTCGCACAAGCGCCCGAGCCCATAGAGCGCGATGCCGTTGAGCAAGATGTGCATGCCGTCGCCGTGCAGAAAGACACAGGACACCAGTCGCCAAACCTCGCCCAGCCTGATGCGCGGGCTGTACATCGCACCCATCGTGATGAGCGTTGACGTCGGTCGATCACCCACGATGATCCCGGCCGCGGTGATACCCCCTTGAGAGAAGCCCACCAAGCCCACGACCACGTGCGCGAGCACGAGGGTCGCGAGGAGCGCCATCGTGACCCACGGTCGTCGGATACCGTCCGCGAGCTTCTTCCAGACATGAGCCTGGGCGCGAAGCACCGCTAGGTGTCGCGGATCCATCCCCTCTGGAGCGTCAGGGTCATCGCCTACGGGACCTGCCATGCAACCACCTCCTCGACCGGCTGGTCCGACCATCCTAACGGCAGCACACCGAGGGTCTCAGCATACAGCCCAATCTGAAGCGCCTCATTCAGAACCCGCGGACCAAAGGCCTCATCGGCGGTCACCCGACCCAGCTCCCTCAATCCGCTAGGCAGCTCCCCCGGGGAGCTATGAACCGGCGCCACAATCACGCTCCCTGAGGGGGCGTGCCCTGTGTAGAAGGTCACGCGGGCGTCGTCCATCTCATGCCGAAAGGACCACTCGCCCGTGTAGTGAGTGGGCGAAAACTGCAGCACAGCGGCACGAGCAAGGTCGGCGCCCGCCTCGAAGAACCGGTGCTCGGTGACAGTAAGCCCGAGCGCAAGCAAGCCCTGGAGGCCTACGCCCCCCCAAAGCAGACGCCGAGCGCCGTGCCGCTCGCCCAGCCCGATGAGCACCAAGATAGCCAAGGGCAGCATCGCCCCCATCATGTATCGGGGTGCGGCAAAGTTGTGTACGGCCCAGACGGACCCCAACACGGAGGCCGCCCAGAGCGCCATCAAGAGTTCATCCCCGCCGGCAGACCAAGCCCTCAGCAGTGAGCGGCCCACCATGACCACCAGCAGCGCGCCCGCGAGCGCAAACCCGCCGACGAGAAGCCGCGCACTCAGAATCACATCCTCAGGCCATCCCCACATGACGGCACTTGAGGCCAAGGTGAGCGCCACCAGCCAGACCCGAAGGTGGCCGCGCAACAGAAAGCCCAAGACCGTCACTCCGAGCGAGAGGCGAACCAGGAGGGCAAGCGCCCGACCTTCGCCTGTACCTCGAGAAATCTCGGACGCCCGCGTCAGGACCTCTATCGGATGGATTCGCCCGTAGACTGCGGCGAGGTAGGCCTCCCCGAGCAACCAAGGAACGGCCGCCGCCAACCAAAACGGAAGCGTGCCCTTTAGACCGCCGGTTCTTAGCCCATGAAGGACAAACACCGGCACGAGCGCCAGCGCAGGGTACTTGGTGAATGCCGCGAGGCCGAGCGCCAAGCCGCCGACGATGGCTAGGACCGAATCATGGCGCTCTCTCCATCCCATTACGCTCGTGGTGCAGAGCGCCGCAAGAAGGAGATCGGGCATGAGGCCGCGCTGTATTCCAAGAATGACGATGGGGCTCGAGAGCCAGATCGCCAGGCCGAGCCCAGGTCGCCGGCTCACCCCTTGGAGAATTCGGCCCGCGGACCAACCGAGGAGCGCTGCAGGGGGTAGAGAGGTCAGCAGGCGCACCGGTCGGACCCCGTCTGCCCACTCTTGCACCACAGCCACCCACGTCATGAACAGCGGGGGGTGCGCGTAGACGTAGGCATCGGGCTCCGTGCCGCCAAACCAAGGAGGCCAAGGGCGCCACCAGTTGTAGGGCCTCAGGACATCGAATTGTCGCGTGATCGCGAGGTAGCTCTCTTCATCAAGGATGGGCACTGACGCCGCCAGGAAAACCGCGATGCTCAAGGTCAGCAGCGCCGATAGCCTGGGCAGGGCCCCCACGGTCTGCCGCCCCTTAGACAGCCACCGCGAAGTCGCGGAGGACCTGGTTGAGCGAGGTCTTCTTGTCCGTGCTCTCCTTGCGCTGCCCGATGATGAGCGCACACGGCGTTCCGTAGTCGCCCGCGGGGAACCGCTTGGGGCGCATGCCCGGAATGACGACAGCCCGAGGCGGCACATGTCCCTTCGTGACGACCTCTTCGGGACCGGTCACGTCGACAATGGGCGTCGACGCCGTCAGCACAACGTTGGCCCCAAGAACCGCCTCAGCGCCCACATGCACGCCTTCCACGACGATGCATCGAGAGCCTATGAAGGCCCCGTCTTCGATGATGACGGGACGAGCGCCCGGAGGCTCCAGCACACCACCAATACCGACTCCCCCGGACAGGTGAACGTTTTGGCCAATCTGAGCGCACGATCCAACGGTCGCCCAAGTATCGACCATGGTTCCCGAGCCCACATAGGCACCGATATTCACATATCCCGGCATCACGACCGCCCCGCGCTCAACGTGAGCACCGTAGCGAATGAAGCCGGGCGGTACGAGTCGAACTCCCTGCTCAGCAAGCCCCGTCTTGAGGGGAATCTTATCGTGAAACTCGTAGGGACCCAGCTCGTGAACCGCCATCTGGGTCACGCGGAAGTACAACAGGATCGCACTACGAACCCACTCGTGAATGATCCACTCGCCATCGACGGACTCAGCCACACGCAGTGCCCCGCGATCGAGAAGCCCTATGACTTCGTGAACGGCGTCCGCATCTTCTGAACGGCCCGAGGCGAACGCCTCTATTCTTGAGCGAAGCTCGTCCATTTATGCCTCCAATCTTCGCCATGCCTCGATGGCGGCCTTGCATTGTTCGAGTGTTGGGACCATCGCCAGTCGGATGAAGCCGCGTCCGGCGCCGTCTACGCCAAAGATACGCCCTGGACTGACGACGATGCCGGCATCGAGCAGCCGGGTTGCGTATGCTTCGTCGTCTCCTCCCGGTACCTCCACCCAGAGGTAGAGGCTGGCCTCACGACCAATGACGCGCATGTTCAGGTCATCAAAGAGGGTCAAGAAGAGCGCCTTCTTCGCACGAAAAATGGCCCGGCGCTCCGCCGTGTGCACGTCATCCGCCCAAGCCGCCGCAGCGGCAGCATTCACAAAATCGGTGGGGACGACGCCTGGGTTGGTTCGCAGCGTCGCGAGCCTCGAGACCAGCCGCCGATCGCCGGCAACAAAGCCGGCACGAAAGCCCGTCATGCCCGACCGCTTCGAGAGGCTGTGCAGGACTAGGATCCCCTCAACGCCGCACTCCAGAAGCGAGTGGGGGGGGGCCTCTTGGTAGACATCGGCATAGGTCTCGTCTGACACCAAGAGAATGTCTCGTTCCCGACAGAAGTCCGCGGCACGCTGAAGATCCGCCAGACTCATGACGGCCCCAGAGGGGTTGTGTGGCGTGTTGAGCCAAATCATTCGCGTCTTGGCGAGCACATCTTCATCAAGCGCCCACGGCCTGAGAATGTGGTCACCATCGAGGCGGACAGCGATCGCCTCCCCCCCTGCGAACAGCGCCCCTCGCTGGTATGCCGGGTACCCGGGGTCAGGGAAGACCACGCCCCGATCCGAGGCATCCCTGTCCACAACGAGGAGCGGCATGTGGAAGACCGCCTCCTTGGAGCCAGAGGTCGGGATGATCTGGGTCTCGGGGTCAAGCTCGACGCCAAACCGCCGACTGCAGTACGCGGCGATCGACTGCCGAACAACGGGAGAGCCCCAGACCTGAGGATAAGGCAGGCGATCGACGACCGCAGCCCTCAATGCGTCACCGACGAAGACCGGCGGAGGCTCCTCGGGATCACCCTTGCCAAAGTCAAAGACCGTGCGGCCCGACGCCAGCAGCTCGGCCTTTCGCCGATCAACAGCGACCGCGGGATAAGTAGCGAGCTCGTCGAGCAAGGGATTGAACCGGGGCATGCGGATACCTAAGCCCTGAGATACGCCAGTGCACTATGTTGTGGCTTATCTTCATTAGTTGTGCCGTCTTGACCGGATACCAGGGCGCGGCCGTCGACCCCACCGACACCGCCAAGATCACCGTAGAAGTCCCCAAGGGCGCCTCCGCTCGGGGACTAGGGCCGACCTTGGCCGCTTCGGGAGCCATCGATGATGGTGAGGCCTTTGCATGGTACGTTCGCATTCACAAAGAGGGGGGCTGCATCAAGGCGGGTAAGCACGTTGTGTCCCGATCGATGACCTATGGTGAGATCATCCAGGCGCTCTGCGGCGTGCCGGTGGTCGACTCCGTCCCCTTCACCGTTCTCGAGGGCTGGCGGATCTTGGAGATTGACCAAGCACTGGCCAAAGAGGGCCTCGCTCGCCCCGGCGAGTATTCCGCGCTCGCGCGCGCGCCCAGCCAGTTCAAGACCTCCTTCGCGCTGCCCACCGACAGCCTCGAGGGCTACCTCTTCCCTGAGACCTACCAGATCGAACCCGAGAACTTTGATGTGGCCCGCTTCATTCAGCGGCAGCTCGACATGTTCGACCAAAAGTTCGCCACCAAGTACCGTTCGGCATCCGGCAAGCGCTCACTCGGTGAGGTCGTAATCATGGCCTCCATGATCGTACGAGAAGAGCCTACAGAGCGACATCGCCCCATGGTCGCTGGCATCTTGTGGAAGCGAATTGATAGCGGCTGGAACCTCGGTGTTGATGCCACCAGTCGGTACACTTTGCCCAAGTGGAACGACCGTCGAGCCTTTCTGAAGAAGCTGCGGGATCCGAGCGACCCATACAACACTCGCCTCAAGCCCGGCCTCCCACCCACGGCCATCGGCAACCCTGACCTGAGCTCCCTCGAGGCCGCAGCATCCCCCACAGAGAGCCCTTACTGGTACTACCTGCATGACTCCACCGGAGAGCTCCATCCCAGCCGGTCGGTGTCTGAGCACGAGGCCTACCGACGCAAATACAACGTCTACTGATTCCTATGGAAGCTCACCCAGCGCGCACGCTCTCCCGCCAACAGAGGACACAACTGGTCGGCCTCGCCGCGCTCATCTTCGTGATTCTGGCGAGCTATGCAATGGCTCGTCCGGCCACAGAGTCCTTGTTTCTGAGCCACTACAGCACGGATCATCTGCCCTGGCTCTGGATTCTCGTCGGTGCGGGGAGCCTGGCCGTGGTCACCGTCTACAACCGCTACGCGGCAACCACCGACCTCGTCCGAATTTTTGGTGCCGTCAGCGGCCTGAGCGCTGCATGCTTGAGCCTGCTGCTCTTCGGACTCTCCAGCGAGATCCCTTGGCTCACATGGGTGCTGTATCTCTGGAAAGACCTCTACATCGTTGTGCTCATCGAGATCTTCTGGTCCTTTGCCAACAGCACCGTCCCAGAACAGCGAGCCAAGTGGTGGTACGGGCTCTTCTGTGTCATCGGATCGCTCGGCGGCATGACGGGAAACCTGGCGATAGGGTGGCTTGCCGATGTCTTCTCTACACAGAGCAGCCTTTGGGCTGTCGTCGCCATGCTCGCAGCCAGCGGTGTTGGGGCCTGGGCTCTCGCGCGCGCCACACACATCGAGGCCGCACCAAGCTCGGTCAAGAGACGGCTGTCTGATGGCTTTCAGGTCCTGAAGGGAAGCCCCCTTCTCTGGGTGCTGATGGCGCTCATAGGGACGTCACAGGTCGTCATCACGCTCGTCGACTACCAGTTCACCACGGCAGTCGCCGCCAATTTTCCCGAGGAGGCCGAGAGAACGAAGGTCTTTGGTCAGGTCTACGCGGCCATCGACCTCTCAGCCATCACGCTCCAGCTCGCCACTGGGCCTATCCTCCGAGTCCTTGGCGTTGGAGGTGTGCTCCTGGCGATCCCAGGCCTGCTGGCCATGAGTGTACTTGGCTTCGCCCTCGTCCCCCGCTTTGCAGCCATTGCGGTGGGCAAGGTGGCGAGCAAGGCCTTTGATTACTCTCTCTTCCGCGCGGCCAAGGAGATCGTCTACATCCCTCTGAGCCACGCCGAGCGTACCCAGGGCAAGGCGTTTGTTGACATGATGGCCTATCGGATGGCCAAGGCCGGCACGAGCGCTCTGCTCCTCGGTCTGCTCGCCCTCGGTGAACCACAGCTTGCCCTATGGGTGACAATCGCGTGCCTAATCCTCTGGATCTGGCTTACGACTCAGTTGAGGCAGAGACAAGGACCTAGAACGTGATAGCGGGGCCGCTCCTGCGAGGTCCTGATGCCTGTAAAAATCATTGCTCTGCTGTCCCTCTCCTTCGGCCTGACCCTCGGCCTGCCTCCCGTGCCAGAGCTCCCGATTGCGGACACCGGGATCATGACAGACACCGGGGTCACGGCGGACACAGGTGAGCTCGTCGACACGGGAGACCATGCGGACTCCGGCTCGCCCAGCGAGCATGATACCGGTACGACGGACGACGAAAACGAGGGTCCTAACGACACCGGCACAACGCCCAGCGACGACACGGGTGAGGCACCGGACACCGCCTACGCAGGCGAGTCCGGCAAGACCATGAGTGCATCCGAGCGCACGGGTGAAGAGGGCGGGTGCAGCGCGACCGGAGCCATGCTGGGGCCGTGGCTCTTCGGACTCCTTGGCGTGCTAGCTCGCCGGCGCCTCTGAGAGCATCTCTCGCTTCTTCTCGACTTCCTTCATCTCCTCCGCCTCTGGATGGGGCTCCTTGGAGTCGTCGATGGTCGGCCACTGCGCTGCGAGGCTAGCGTTGAGCTCGATGTACTCCGACCACTGGCTGGGGACATCGTCTTCCTCGTAGATGGCCTCGACCGGACACTCCGGAACACAGGCGCCGCAGTCGATGCACTCCTCTGGGTCGATGACCAAGAAGTTTTCTCCCTCTCGGAAGCAGTCCACCGGACAAACGGCCACACAGTCCGTGTATTTACATTTGATGCAGGGCTCGGTCACGACGTAAGCCATCACGCTCTCCTTCAAAGGCTGGGGCTCAATCCGACCCTACACCATGAATTCAGTCCTCGTCCACGTCGGGCTTTGCATCTGTTGATTCCCAGCCGTCATTGTCTTCATATTGCAGGTACCAAGCCACATTCTTGTCGGACCGGAGATTTCCGCCGCCGGTATCAGTGGAGATAGCAACATCATGTTTTGATGGTGCACTCGCTGCAGAGGGTGGGCCGTCGACCTTCCCCAGTACCGACTTGAGGCGCCCTTTCAGTCTTGAGCGGATTCCCACAGCGGCTCCCTACTGGCTGATCATCTGGCTGAGATCGCCGTACTGGCGAATCTTGAACCAGGTGAGCTCGCCGTTCTTGAAGTAACGCGCCGCCACGAATGCCATCTTCGCCATGTTGGTGGCCTGCGCGAGCATGTAAATCGGCTCCACGTTTTGCTTCCAGTACTCGCGCTCATCCAGAAACTTCCGGATCAGTGCCTTCGGAACGAACGACTTGGATGCCAGGCAGAACAGCGCCAAATAGAAGCGGTCTTCTTCAGACCTGGGCCAGTCCATCGACACCCGGAACTGGTACCAGGACTTGTTAGCCCGTCCCTCGACCTCATTCGGGTCCAGCTGCCCCTCTGCCAAGGCCTGCCGGGTGAGCGCTGTACCGGGAAAATAATTCAGACTGTAGAAGTAGATGTCGTACGGACGCGGGAGGTCCAAGAGAAACTCCGCGGTCTCTATCTTCATCTCTTCAGTGGCATGTGGGTTGTCCACAATCACGTCGTAGACCACATTCAACTTGAGTTGCTTGTTGAACTCGGCAAACTTCATGATCGCGCGGTTGCCAGGCGATCGATTGTGGATCTCTTTCGATTCCTTCGATGAGCCGCTCTCAATACCGGTCTGCACTCGGACCAGACCCGCATCCACGAGCTTGGTGAGCATCTCTGGGCGGAGCATAGGGGGAATGAGCAGACACTCAAAGGGCTTCCCTATGCGCTTGGGGTACTTCTCGAGGAACTCGTCCATCCAGTCCTCGCCGAATGCGAAGGACGTGTCGTCATCAATCTTGACCCGAACCACCTTGGGGAAGGTCCTCTGCATGTGCTCCAGCTCGCCCAAGATGTGTTCGACGGATCGCGCACGGTAGAACTGCTTTCCTTTCTCGTCGTAGACGTCCCGAAGGATCGAGACGTAGCAGTACGAGCAGTTGTAGGGGCAGCCCCGCGAGAAGTAGATTCGGTACTCCGCTGAGCGCTTCCACGGCTCCTCTATCGTGAGCTTTCCCTTCTCGATGTAGAACTTGTTCTCATCGGCGGTGTCGGGGTACGGCAACCAGTCGAGATCTTGGATCAGCGGACGGGGCTTGTTGCGGTAGACCTCGCCGTCGACTTTCGCCCAGATGTTGGGGATGCCCGTGACGTCGCCCCCATCACGAAGCGCCTCACACAGGTCGATCGCCGCCTTCTCACCCTCGCCCACACAGACGAAGTCGCAGTGCGGTATGCACTCCTCGGGCACGGAGGTGGGGTGGATTCCGCCCCACATGATGGGCATATCTGGAAACGCATCGCGAATGTCGTCCGTGACCTTCTTGGCCATCGAGAACAGGCTGGACATGAATCCCAAGCCGACGATGTCCGCCTTCTTCTCGCGGATGACGTCGAGCGCCATCTGGATGTCCTGCTCCGAGGGCATCTCTAGGCGGTTGTGAACCCAATCCCGCAGGAAAATGATGTGCGTCTCAAAGCCCGCCCGCTGTAGCGCAGCGGACACATACCGAATGCCCGCATTCTCGACGCTGTAGATGGTCATCAAGACCACCGTGAACTTCTTGGTGCCCGTCGTGTTGCCGTCGGTGCTCGGTGCGTCTTCGTTCATGTCTCTCTCTACCCCGTGAGGAGTCGAAGTCCAGCCGTGGCCTTTCGCTTGAAGTCCGTCGCGTTCCGAATCTGGGTGATGTTTCGGAGGACGAACTTCGGCCGCCAGTAGAATTTTCGGTAGGCACCCTCGAGCATCTCGCGGAGTTCTTCACGCGTGAAGTGCTCGTCCCAGACTTGAGCCTTGAAGGACTCATCGGGGCTTCGCATGAATGTCGTCCACGGCTCCAGCTCGAGGACGCCATCCCGGAGGCCCTCGTCAAACAGTGTCGTCCCCGGGAAGGGGGTCATGAGATTGAACATCACAAAGTCTGGATCAAGCTTGATGCTGTACCGGATCGTGTCTTCGACGTCCTGGCGAGTCCGCTCGACAGGGGTGCCGATCATGAAGTACGCCACCGTGTGGATGCCGACCTCTCTGCAGAGCCGGAAGGCGCTCTCAATCTCGATGCTGGTCACGTCCTTCTTGAGGCGCAACAGCCCCTCTTCGGTACCTTGCTCGACGCCAAACTGGATCCGCTTGCATCCCGCGGCCTTCATCTTCTCAAGGAGCGGCCGGTCCACGCCCTTTACCCTGAACCGCACCGTCCAGCTGATGTCGATGCCGCGACGAAGGATCTCATCACACAACTCATGGACGCGCTTGTTGGTGATGTTGAAGGTGTCATCGACGAAATAGATCTCCCGGATTCCAAGGTCTAGGCAAGCTTCGAGTTCATCACAGACCCGAGCGGGGCTCATGACACGGTATCGATGCCGCGGCGTGTTGCAGAACGTGCATCGGTAGGGACACCCGCGAGAGGTGATCACCGTCGTGAAGATGCCGCCCTCTCCCATCACGTCGTAGTACCGCGCGTAGTCCACCAGCGTACGGTCGATGATCGGGTACTCGTCCAGGTCATTCGAGAAGTAGACGTCGGTCTCGGGCACGGGGTCGTCAACGTGAGCAATCACCCCGGGGATACCGCGAGCCTCTTCCCCATTCTCCCATGCTGCCAAGAGATCTTGCATGGGCTTTTGGCCCTCACCCTTCACCACCGCGTCCACGTCCTTCAAGCCCACGCTCTCGTGAGGGAAGTCGCTGATGTGAGGCCCTCCGAGCACCACTTTGGGTACTCCTGCCCGCTTGGCTGCCGCGATCGTGTTGTGGACGTCCACGAGCTGAACCGTGAAGCAAGTGATGCCGACAACGTCAGGCTTGAACGCCGCGATCCTTCGCTCCACCTCGGGGTACTCGAGGTGGTCGAGCTGCGCATCCAACAGGTCCACCTCATGATGCGTCTGGTCTCTCAGAAACGAGGCAATCGCAAGCAACGCGAGCGGCGGGTAGCTGAGGTTCTCGGCCTCGACGGCCTCGGGCACCTCGCTCTCAACGGTGTGTCGCGCCGGTGGCCTGATCAACAAAACCCGCATGTGTCTTCCTCAAGCTTTCGCTCCGGACCCCAGCGTCCTTCTTCTGATGGTGCCCTCCTGTGCGGTGCATGTCAATGGTTGTCGCTCGCTGATTTCGACCCTAGCAGCGCCCACTAGGTCCTATAGGTCATCGATCCGACATACTCCACGGGCCCCCTCAAGATCAGGCTGAAGTCACGCCCCACCGTGACATCGAGCGATCCCCCCGGCATTCGGACTTGAATCTCGCCCTCACAGTGCTCCAGCTTCACCGCCGCCGCAGCAATCGCACAAGACGACGAGCCGCTGGCACTGGTCTCTCCTGCCCCACGCTCCCAAATTCGGGCTTCGATCGTGTGCCGGTCGATGACCCTCGCAAACTGGACGTTGGTCCGGTTGGGAAAGAGAGGGCTGCACTCCAGCTGCTTTCCCCATGCACGCCACGGCAAGGCGTCAAGATCAGTCGGGAGGAAGACCACGCAGTGAGGGTTCCCGAGACCCACCGCGGTCAGTGGCAGCATCACATCCCCCACCGCCTTCGGACTAAAGATCATGGGCTCGATCACCGGCACATCGGCGGCCTCGAATGAGGCCTGCCCCATCTGCACCGTGACCTCCGCTCCATCGACTTGGCAGCGGACGTGCCCCCCCGGAAGCTCGACCGTTAGGTCATCTAGGGCCCCGCGGTGCTCGACGAGCCAGCGAGCGAAGATGCGCAGACCATTTCCGCTCTTCTCGGCCACCGAGCCATCCGGGTTCCATATGCGGAGCCCAATGTCCGCGGCTCGGCTGCTGATTGGCTCGAGGATTCCATCTGCGCCGAGCCCGCGATGCCGGTCGCAAATGGCGGATACCTCGGCAGGATTCAACGCCCCCTCTTCGAGGACAAGGTAGTCATTCCCCAAGCCGTGGTACTTCCTAAATTTCATGTTGCCATGGCTAACCGAAGACTGCGCTGGTCGCTCCTGATAGGCTACCTCACATGATTCGCGTCCACGCCGGAAACCCCGCAGCGAACGGTCTGTACAAGCGGATTGCTGAGCGCGTTGACCTCGCGAAGCTGCCGGGCGACCTCTGCTTGGTCCTCGGCGGCGACGGCTTTATGCTCGAGACCATACGGGACGTGGGCGCAAGCCACGTGTTCCTCGGAATCAACGCGGGCCGTGTTGGATTCTTGTTGAACGACCCCGACGACTTCGAGGCCATGGTCGATGCGCTCGAGAGCCAAGCCTGGAAGGTCTACACCTTCCCTCGGTTGCGTATGAGGGCACAGCAAGCGCACACCGATGAAACAGCTGAGGCCTTGGCGGTGAATGACGTCTACCTTGAGCGCATGAGTGGTCAGACCGCCCATCTTCAGATTGAGATTGATGGCGTCAGGGTGGTCGACAACCTCGTCTGCGACGGCATCATCGCGTCTACCGCGTTGGGCTCAACCGCGTACCACTTCAGCGCGAGCGGGCATGCCTGCCATCCGGGGGTGCGAGCCATTCACTTGACGCCCATCTGCACCCACTCGCCGCGCCTTGCCCCCATCACGCTTCCCGCCGAGGCGAAGATCGCCATCGAATGCATCGCTTTCGACAAGCGCCCCGTGCGTGCCGTGGCGGATGGCGTGGAGCATCCCAGCGTCCAACGCATCGAGATTGAGCGCGCCGACGTCGACGTGCGGCTTGCATTCTTGGACGGGCACAACTTTACCGCCACGCTGGTGGAGAAGATCCTCCGCGTCTGAGCCGCTCACTCCTCCGGCGGACGGGGTAGCTGGTCACGGACTCTCCAGGTCGTCATCCAGCCGAGCGGAACCACGGTAAACGCAGCCACCGTCACCAAGCTCAGGCCGAGGACAATCATGAGTCCCAGGGACCGAACGCCCTGATTGGACGCCGCCGATAGAGAGGCAAAGCTCAGAATGGTGGTCGCCGCAGAGAGAGCGGCCGCACGTCCCGTGGTGCTGAGCGCGCGGAGCACCCGGCCGGGACCCTCCTCGCTCATGCGATGAAGCAGGTGAATCACCACGTCGATGCCGATGCCCATCAGGATCGGGATACCCACGAAGTTCACCATGGATACCTTGACCCTGAAGAGCGCAAGCCCGGCCCCAGCCCAGCAGAGCCCTGCCACCAGCGCACCGGTCGCTCCGAGCGCCCGCCGCCAGCTTCGCATGTGGAATCCCGTAATGAAGAAGACCCCCGAGAGGGCCACAACAACAATGCGCCCCGCGTCATCACGAACCATCTGATACAGCACGCTGAGTGCGAGGTACTGCCCCGCAGCGGGGCGATCCGGAATCCAGGCTTCGACCGCGTCGTAGACCACTTGGGTCTCTCTCAAATCCCACATGTTCCCTGATGGGAAGAGCATCATCCAGTGGCGTCCGTCGGCCGCCCCCAGCACGTGCTGAAGTCCCTGCGGCAGCTGGGAGACGTCGATGCGGCCAATGTCTCCCTCACGCAACCGGCTGAGATTCTCTCGCACCGGCGGCGGGAGATACGCGGCGTTCTCATGCTTGGCGAGCTCCCCAAGCTCACGAAGAATGCCCAGCCGCTCGTCTTGATCATCGGGGAGCACAGAGTGCACCGAGATCACTCGACTGAGCTCGGTAAGTTGCCCGCTGTCTATGGCTGTACTGAGCCGTCGGTGATCCGCTGAGAGCGTCTCCGCGTCGTCATAAATGACCACTGCAGGCGGGTAAGAGTCCTCGGCGAGTGAGCGCTCCCGGTCCGAGAGATCATCCCACGACATCCCCTGAGCGCGAAGCTCCGAGAGGTCGTACTCAAACTCGATCTGCCTCAGCGTCGTCGCCGAAGCCACCGTGACGATACCCAAGAGCAGCAGGATGGTCGGTGCGAGACGGTAGGTGGGGTAAGGGCGACGACCTCGAATCCCAAGGAAGGACGTTCGTTCGGCGTGACTCACCAACTGCACCGCCTGGGGACGCTGCTCTCTCCAAAGGATGAAGAGCGGGAGGACGACCAAGACGCCCAGCAGACAGAAAAGGACGCCGCCGGCCAGCAATGTTCCCAGCTCCTGAAAGGCGACGAAGTCCGCCATCCAGAGAGCGAGAAAGCCCACACTGGAGGTCAGCGCAGCCGCGACACACGGGGGCCCGGTCTTGTCCCAGGCCCGCACAATGGCGTCTTCGACGTCGAGTCCCCTAGAGCGCTCCTCTTGATAGCGACTGTACAAGTGTATGGAGAAGTCGACGCCGAGCCCGATCAACACCGCCATAAAGAAGCTCGTGAAGGTGTTCAGTGTACCCACCGAGACCGCGGCAAAGCCCAGCGTCCAGATGTTGCTGATGAAGAGCGGCCCGAAGATCATGATGACCGCGCGTGCGTCGCGGAAGGAAAAACCAATCAACGAAAAGACCAACAGAAGGCTCACGCCCGCCGTCCACTGCAGATCATTGGCGATGCTCTCGACATCCTCGACGGTGTGTCGGTAGGCGCCCCCTACCCAGTGAATCTTGACACCGCGGGCCTCAGGCTTGGAGGCCTCTAGGATTCGGCTGACATCCGACATCAGCATCTTTGAGAACGGAACTTTTTGGGCGGTATCGACCGGTCTGACGATGATTCGGGGAGTGCCGTCCGAGCTCGAGAGCGAGGTCGGCTGCCCTCCTTGCTTGAGCTTGGCCGTGAGCGGGCCCAGATCCATCCACTGCGCAGCAATGAAGGGGTTGAGCATCGCCGGGCCGAAATTCACAGCACCCTGGAGGCGCTCCCTTATCTTAAGGAGCTCTTCCGGCGTGAGTTGAAGCATGCCAATACGCCAAGCCAAGTCGGGCTCAATGTCGTAGAGCGCGTAGCGAACGGTGTCGAGCGCCTCGAGCTCAACGACGAGCTCGCGCATGTAGGCATCCACCGCATCCTTGTCCGCTCCATCTGCAGCGATGGTGAGAATCTCGACCCCACCCTCCGTCTCCTGAAGCGCGCGTATGGCCTGGGTTGACGGATGCTCCTGAGGCATCAGCCGCAGCATGTTGGGGTCCACGCGAATGCCGGTCGCCAGCAACGCCGACACCACCGTCATCATCAAGATCACGGCGAGCGACCGCTTGGGGCTGGAGATAACTGCTCGAGCGATGCGCCCGAGAAGCCCTAATGAATGCTGAGCCATGGCAAAACCCTAACTGACGCTCGACTCATCGGTGAGCCGGCCATCGTTTTTTGCGGTGTTTTACCCTCGTACTGGAGCTCGCCTAAAGAGTATTTTTTTGTATACGATGTATATATATGTATACGTATATATTTATATACTTATCCGCGATAACCTAGGTTTAAAGCCGATCCATAAAGTTGGCACGCCGGTTGCACTACTCCAGGCCGAATCGCAACTGAACCTGAGAGGTGCGAAATGACTGCTCTACTGACCCCCATCAACGCAGAATACAACCGCGAACAACTCATCCTGGACTACTACCCGCTGGTCCGGACCATTGCTTGCCGCATGGCTCGCCGCCTCCCCCCGAGCGTCGAGGTCGACGAGCTCATCAACATCGGCACCCTCGGCCTCATCGACGCGGTCGATCGCTACGACGCCTCTCGGGGTGTCCCCTTCAAGGCCTACGCCGAGATTCGAATCCAAGGCGCAATGTTTGACTCCTTGCGCGGTGATGACTGGGTCCCACGCTCTGTTCGGCGGAAGGTAAACCGCATCGAGCACGCCAAGAAGAGCCTCAGCTTCAGCCTTGGCCGCGACCCCTCTCGCGATGAGATGGCGACCGCTCTGGAGATGAGCACCGACGAGTACGACGCCTTGGTTCGCGACGCACGCATCAAGAAGCTCATCAGCCTCGACATCTCCACGACCGAGGACGGCAATACACCTCTGGTCGAGATCATCCCCGGTCAAGAGGAGGGCGTTGACTCCATCCTCTGCCGCGAGGAGCTCAAGACCGAGGTCGCCCACGCCGTGTCATGCCTCCCCGAGAAGGAGCGTGTCGCTGTGACCCTCTACTACATGCAAGGTGTCACCCTGAAGGAGATCGGAGAGATCCTCGACGTAACCGAGTCTCGTGCTTGTCAGCTCCGCAGTCAGGGCGTCAAGCGACTGAAGTTCCGGCTGCGCAGCGCCATGATGTAAGCCATCTGGATTCAGCAACCTGTTTGGGGCCCCGGGCAATCATCCTCGGGGCCTCTTTGCTTTTCTGACAATGAGACCCGCAGGTGCACCGACCCGAGCGCGGCTCAAGTTCGACAAAAAAACCCTCAAGAGGCCAACGTCCGATCCGTACTGTTTGGGCCAACGGCGGAGCCAACCAACCGCCCAACGGAGCGAGCCCATATGCATCCCACCTGTGAGACTGAAGCCACCCTCCCCACCACAGAGAGAGGGGCCTCTATGAGGGAGCTAAAGGAGGCCTACGACGCGGGCCTCCTGGTCACCACAGTGACCGCCGACATGGTCAACGACCTTCTGCTGAGCGCACTCTTCGAGGACATCGCGCCCGCCAACAACCTCGTCCATTGATCGTCTGCGGTAACTGACGAGCCCCCTCGGCCTTGCCTTGGGGGCTTTCTCTTTGGGGCTACTTGTGCTTCCGGCCAAGCCCGTTGAACTGCACCCCCACGAGCATGCCGCCACCGACAGGCGAAGGATCGGGCGGTCGGTCAGAGGCGGTATCGATGTAGGGCTGACCAGACTCCGGGTTGAGGGCCTCTCCCTTGTTGAACACGTCGCTCGAGGCTCCCGCGATGTTGATCGTTACCGGGATGTGGACAAAGAGATCAAGATGGTCACTGAGCTTGAGCTCGGCTCCCCCCTTGAGCTGGACCATCCACAGATGAGGGGCATCGAAGGTGCCCAGACTCTCCGAAACCTCCTCTTTCCCATCCACCGTGTCACCCACCCAGTAGAGAGCACCGAGTCCCACGAGCGGGCGAAAGCTCATGGCTGGACGAAACACGTACTGGCCATATGCGCCCAGATAGTGGTTTGAGTTGGTGTAGGTCAGGACACCCGCCTCGCCCGAGTCCTGCACACGTCCGGTCACCGCATCAAAGACAATCGTCTCGACGCGCGTCTGGTATTGGCCGCTGGCGAGCCCAACGAGGCCACCCACCTCAATCTCTGGTGTGATTCCGTACCCAACCGAGAACTCCGAGAGCAGCCCAGAGCCTGACGCCATGGTCTGCCAAGAATATCCCTCTACCACCTGCAGTTCGCGATTCTCCATCGCCGCAACGCCACGATACACGCCGTCGCTAGGCCCGCGGAAGAAGCCAAACCCCGCACGCAGGAGCAGTCGACCCTTTCGACCGTCGTGGCGCGCGCGCCATGTCTCGAGGTCTTCGCCTGAGTTGCGCCAGCGGAGATACTCGTCGGGTCCAAGCCCCACGCGCTCCCACGGCTTGACGCCCTCCCGATCCATGCGCTCAGAGATTTCCTCGACGGTCACCTTTGGGGCCTCGATGAGTGTGCCAGAGCGCGAGACCATCGCTTCTACGTCGCCGAGCTCTGAGGTCAACTGGGCCAGCTGAGCGGCCGCGCCAGAGTAGTCAGGGGCCACGCTGACCGAGAGGTCGCGGATGTCCTCCACACGCCCAGCCTCACCCCGAACAACGGCCGTCAGGACCGAGGCCACGCCCTCCGCAAACCGCTCGTCCTCACCGACGCCCAGTACCGCTACAAAGCTCATCGCCTCACGACTAGCGAGCACATCGATGATGACAATCTCCACGCGCGTGCCGTCCGTCGTTGACTCCACCGTTCCGGTGAGCGCAAAGTCGGCGGCTGCCACCTCGCCGACAACAAAGGCACACCCAACGTGCTGCCCGGGGGGGCAGCTCTCGATGTAGAGAGACGCCGCCATTTCGTGAACCGGCGGCACGGCGTCAATGGGCACTGACGACACATCCGGCCTCTGGTCCAGCTCCGCCTCCAAGAAGGCGGACATCATGCCCGCAAGCCCGGCGGCTTCGCGATTGACCGGCTGAAATGGAGACACAAACACGGTCGCGACCCCCTGATCGAGCATGTCATCGGGAGGATCCACATAGACCTGCGCGTTCGCGCTCGTGGTCGCGAAGGCGATGAGGAGACTTGAGATTGAGAACATGACCGCGGGCCCTATCGAACGAGGCGACGCCGAGGCCCCCCCCGCTCCGGGGTCGGCACAACAGCTGGAGACAGAACAGCGAGCATCTCGAGATGAGCTGTCTGCGGGAACATGTCGTAAGCACGGACCTCATCCACCGTCCACCCCCTCTTGGTCCATTCTGCAAGATCTCTTGCCAGAGCCGCAGGGTTGCAGCTCACGTAGAGCATCCTTGCCGGACGCAGGCGCTCAATGGGGTCGAAGGCCTCGTCCTCGATGCCTTTTCGCGCCGGATCGAGCACCACCACAGGGGCGGAGCTTGAGACTCGAGGGATCAGGTCTTGCACCCGTTCAGCGACCGTCCCCGCGAAGAACTCTGCAGGTACTTTGACTCGGGCCGCATTTTCTCGAGCCCGCTCGACGGCTACAACCGCGAACTCCACCCCACCCACCCAGGGGTGCCGTGCAGCCAGCGGCAGGGAGAACGTCCCTACCCCGCTGTAGAGGTCGACCACCGGTCGGTCCGCGAGGTCCTCGCTCAACGCCAGGACATCTCGAACGATGAGATCCGCCGTCCCCGGGTTGGCTTGAAAGAAGTCTGCGGGTCCAAAACGCATGCGCATGCCCGCGATTTCATCCTCCACAGTCGACTCACCCGTGAGGTTGACCGTACCGATGCGGCCGTCCTCGACATGGAAGATGTTGTTGCCCGGATAGGCGTTGATGTGAAGATGAACGCCAGCGACAGTCGACAGGCTCTGTGCAATCTCATCCGCCAGATCCTTAGCGTCCCTGGGCCGTCGCGCGCAGACCAGGGTGACCAGCATCTTCCCCGAGAGACGGCTCTCGCGGATGATGACATGGCGAAGCACCCCCTTGTCCTCCTTGGCATCGTAAGGCGGCATGCCGCTTTCAAGGATGTGGTGGGTGACGGTACCCATGGCACGGCGGAGCGCGCTGGTGGCCACTCGGCAGTTGGGGATGGGGAGAATCTTGTGGGAGTCGCGCTCGTATGCGCCCAGTCGCGGCCGCCCCCAGTCCGACCGACCACAAGCCATCTTGACGACATAGCGATAATTTTCGACACCATCGGGCGATGCTATGACCTCGGTGGGTACCGGCGCACGGAGGCCATGCTGGGAAAAAAGATCGGCGACGATGGAGAGCCTGGCGTCGTCTTGGGCCTCCGGCTCCAGGTGCATGAGCGGACAGCTTCCGCAACGATCATACTTGTCGCAGGGAGGCTCCCGTCGACGGGGGTCGGGCTCCTCTGCTGAGAGCCAGCGCGCACGATACTGGTGCTGGCCCTGGTGATGAACCTTCGCAAGTCCTGCCTCACCGGGGATCCCCCCCCAAACCAGCGTAGGCTTCGCCCCGTCCGGCTCACAGACAGCCTCACCCCGGCCGATCCATCGGTCTGGTGTGAGCACTCGATCTACCGCCTGGAAGACTTGCTTCGGCTTGCTGGGGGCACGCTCAGCGTCCCTCGGACCTGGCCGTCGCGGTCCGTCGCCCCTCGGACCCGACCGACGCGGTCCATCGCCCCTCGGACCCGACCGACGCGGTCCATCGCCCTTCGGACCCGACCGACGCGGTCCATCGCCCTTCGGACCCGACCGACGCGGTCCATC
>CAZKOI010000002.1:33284-47123 GCA_964554315.1 uncultured Enterobacterales bacterium
CGTCGCCCTTCGGACCCGACCGACGCGGTCCGTCGCCCTTCGGACCCGACCGACGGGGACCGTCGCCGCGATCGCCGCGCTCGGACCCCTGCTTGCCGCCTTTGCCTTTTTTATCCATTCGGCGCTCTAACGACCCTGGTGGCGTTCGGCGCTGATTTCTGTGCCGTTTCGGAGATCTTTCAGCACCACCCGGTCCACCCCTTCTATCCAGCCTGCGCGCGGGTGCGCCATCGGTGGACCGAGCCCTCCGGGATTGATGCACAAGCAGTCCCCGATACGCCCCACACCCGAAGACTCATGAATGTGCCCGAATGCAGCCACGCCGTGCACCCCGTTCACGCGCTCGAGCACCGCCTGAGACCCCACGTGGAGGCCTGTTGGCAGGCGATCAAACGCGGTGCCGGCCGGAGGGCAGTGACTGACCAAGACATCCACCTCGAGAGAGGGCCGACCACGAATTTCATCTTCGGACCACTCGTAGCAGAACCCCATTCGGTCGGGGCCCGCCCCTCCAATACCGCCGATGCGGAGTGTTCCTATCTCTCGCTGCTTCCCATCCACGTTCCCGGCAAAGCTCAAGTCAGGATGGTCGTGGTTACCGGGAACGTAGAGCACCTCTACGCCGAGGCCACCGACCATCTTGAGCGCGCGATCCACACTCAAGAGGTACTCGACTCGCCTCGACTGAGTCTGCTGATGTCCTCGGCCGGCGCAAGCAAAGTCACCGACCAGCAAGACGCCATCAAGACGCGGCCCGCGCGCCAGCGCATTCAACACCTCGTCCAGGAGTCCCCAGCGCGCGTGGATGTCGCCGACGACACCGAGCAGCGTGCTCAAGGCTTCATCTGCATCAGGCCATAGACGGTCAAGATGACCAGCAGCTGAATCGCTGCGCCAGCCATCAGCTTCACCGACTCCGCACCGCCCTCAGAGGCCCCCTCAAGCTCCGGTGTAATCAACCGCTTGCCCGCTACCTCGACCGCGCCCCAGAGCAGCAGTCCCGCCAAAATCCACGCCGAGGTGAAGCTGTACCCACCGACCATGGCAAGCCCAAGTCCAGCGACGTAGATGACGCGCCCGAGCGCCAGCACACCGTAGCGATGAGCCACATGCATCATCTTTGCTAGCCCAGGCTTCTTAGCTGCGCCGAGGACCGCCAGGATCATGCTGATGAACGCCATGAGCACCAGCAGGTGGGCAAAGTTCGTGTGGAGATGATTGAGTCCCGTCTGCATGTTGAGCCTCCTGTGTGCTCCTAGCCCGTCAGGCCGTCAGCTGCCGGTATAGGGCCGGTAGACGCGCGGGTAACTCATCAGCGGAGTCGATGATGGTGTAACCGCCTGAGCCGTACATGCGTCGGAGGTAATCTCTGGCATGAGGATCCACGGTGATACAGAAAGGGTGAACGCCCACCTTCCTGGCTTCTAGCAGCGCCATCCGGGTGTCCATCTGCGCGTAGTGGTTGTTGTAGCTCGAGCACCCGCCGTCGAGGGGCTTTCCGTCCGACAACAAGATCAGCAGCTTGGTCTTCGTTGGGGAGCTCGAGAGGCGGTGAACAGCATGGCGAATCGCCGCTCCATCCCTGTTCTCGAGCTTCCAACCCATCCGACCAATCCGCTCACGAACCGTTGGCCCGTAGGGCTCTGAGAAGTCCTTTGCGACATAGAAGGCGACAGCCTCTCTCCCGAAGCCGGAGTAGCCATAGATGGCCATGGAATCGCCCAGCGCATCCACCGCCTCTGCGGCGACAACGAGCGCCTCCCGCTCCACATCGATGATTCGCTTCCCCGCTGTGTTGATGTGCTCATTGGTCGAGGATGACATGTCTACCAGAAACGCAACCGAGACGCTGCGCTCCGCGGGACGGCGTGCCCGGTACAGCCCGGTCGGTCCCGCGACACCGGCACGGCGGGCGACCCGAGCAGAGAGCACCGCGTCCATGTCGAGCGTGTCGCCATCCTGTAGGCCCCGCCTGGGCCGTAGGCTGTCCGGCCTCATCGCCTCAAAAGTACGCCGGAGTCGAGCAATGGTGCCGCCATACTCTGCAAGGGCGCTGTCCACGAAGTCCGACTCTCCCGCCGCGAGGTGGTACTCGATGACCCCCACCCAGTCCGGCTTATAGTCACCGAGGTCAGCGTCCCACTCGGGATAGCGCCAGCGTCGCTCCCCTCGAGCCCGGTCCACGTCGCGGTGCATGATGTTCACCGTAGACTCATCCGCATCGTCCGTGCGCAGGGGTCCCGCGGGAGCTTGGTTTCTGTCGAGGAATTCTGAGACCTCGGTGTACCCCAGCCCGTCACCGTCCTCCGTCCTCGCCGTGGCCCTTGCCTCCTCCCAGTCCGCAACCTGCTCCAGACCGGTAAGCAGCTCCGAGGCACGCTTCTCGATCGCTCGGTCCTCCGCGCTCATTCTCGCCGGATCAAGCCCCATGGACGGACTGCGTTCAAACTCATCCGCATCCTTGAGCATGGCGCGTAGTCGTGGGTAGAGCTTCTGAAGCGCCTCGATGCTCTGGCGTACGGAGCCCCACGTGTCGGGGTGCACCTCCGTCAGCAGCTCGTCCACCAAGGCAGGACGGCTTGCCCCCCCCGGCTCGGTCGCCAGCAAGGAAGATGCAAGACCCGCCAGCACGATGTCGACCTCCGTTCGGCCAAAGTCGGGGCCCGGCAGGGGTCCGAGGCCGTCCATTCGTCGAGCCATGCCAGGATACGTCTTCCGAACAGCACACCGGACACGCGCCCCCTCCAGGATTCCGAACAGCGCGCGCGCAATGGCGGTGTTGTCAAATGCCCGAATCATTCGCTCGTAGGGGAGCTCCTCAGGCCTTGGCTCAGGCCACGCGCCGTCAATGTTCTCGAGCGCGATGTTCATTGAGCCAAACTCGAGATGACCTGCGGCGAGCGCAGCATGAATCCACAGGGCGTCCTCATCTCGGGCATCACCAAAGTGATGGAGACGCTCGGGCAAGTAAAGGTGTCGGCCGTCCGTGAACGCTCGGCCGTCTCCCGGCCGGATTTGCACCGCTTCGCCGCAGTGGGCGCGAACGTAGAGCGACAACGGCCTGTAGAGGGAGAGCAAGCTCACCCCGTCCGTCAACTCTTCCACCGCGGAGAGGCTCGCCTCCGAGTGCAGGTGCAAGTAGCCATCTAGACGCTGTGCGTCCGCTCCGTGCCGCTCGAGGCCTCGAGCAAGAAACTGAACGAGGGCCTCGTCGTCCATCTGACTGAGCAGCTGTGGGAGCGCAACGGCGACCGAGCGTGCGGTTTGAGGGCTGTCGCGTAACACGACGCTCAGCACCCGAAGGAGCCTTCGACGCTCATCAGGGGCGACCCCAGCCAGAACATCCGGGAGCGTGGCTGCGAGCTCCTCGGCGACGTCGCCATCGGCGAGCGCCTGGACCACAAGTCGCGTGTAGCCCTCCGCAGCCTCCGCCCCAAGCGCCTCTGACAGCGCCCCAACATTCTTGAGCCAAAGGCCGAAAGTGGACGGACTTGAGCGCAGCGCTGAGACTGCGGAGCGCCCCAACCATCGGTGGAGCCACCAGGGCCGAGCCATCAGAAGTAGTCCGCCACAATCTGGTCAATGGTGCGAATCATGTCCGGGTCGTCAGTGAGCGCCCGAGACAGAGCTGCCGAGCAAGCGTCTGCTGGCGTGGCCCCACGCGCGATGAGCCGGCCCGCGTAGACCAAGAGGCGGGTCGAGACACCTTCCTCCAGCCCTCTATCGGTCAGGTTGCGGACCATCCCCCCAATGCCGACCAGCGCCTCGGCGGTAGCCTCGTCGACACCCGCCTCCGCCCGAATCACGTCTCGCTCGACGAGTGGCGGCGGATAGCCAAAGTCAAAGGCCACAAAGCGCTGACGCGTGGAGGGCTTGAGGTCCTTCAGCAGTGATTGATAGCCCGGGTTGTAGCTCATCACGAGCATGAAGCCCTCTGCCGCATGCAAGACCTCGCCGAGCTTGTCGATGAGCAGACTGCGCCGGTGATCGGCCAACGGATGGATGACCACCATCGTATCCTTGCGGGCCTCCACCACCTCGTCGAGGTACAAGATGGCGCCCAGGCGAACGGCTGCGGTCAGCGGTCCATCAATCCAAACCGTCTCATCGCCCTCCATCACAAAGCGTCCCACGAGATCGCTCGACGTCAGGTCTTCATGGCAAGCCACCGTGATCAGCGGTCGGCCCAACCGAAAGGCCATGTGTGAGACAAATCGAGTCTTTCCGCACCCCGTGGGACCCTTGAGCAGGACGGGGATGTTGGCACGCCACGCCCGCTCAAAGCCGGCAACCTCGTCACCCACAGGTTGATAGAAGGGCTCATCTCGAATCAGGAAGGCGTCGACTGACGGGCTCATGGTCTGCATGGTCACAGCCTACCACTCTATGGACGGTTTACGGGCACACGAGCGTAACCGTCCCTTTAAGGGGCCTGATGATAATCGGACCGAGACAGCGCACGAGGCGGTCGTTAGTCTCTCTCCATGAGTCCCTCCGAGCAATTGAACGAAGTCCTCTGCACGCACCACAAGGCGGCGTTCGCCTGCCTGAGTGCAACCGGTCGGCGCATGTTCTTTCCAAAGGGGATTCCCGCCCAGGCTGCGGAGGCCAAGACGGCGAGAATCAACGCCACCATCGGACAACTCACGGACGGAAGGGGGCATGCCCTGCCGCTTCCGGCCATCAGCGACCATCTGGTGGGTGTGAGCCTCGAGGACGCCACGCTGTACACGCCGCAGGGCGGCAACCTTGAGCTTCGAGAGGCCTGGAGGCAGCGCCTGCAGCGGGCCGGACAAGGGCCGATGTCGCTGCCTTTCTGCACCGTCGGCCTGACCCACGGCCTGTCGCTGCTGGCCGAGCTTTTCGTCGATGAAGACACCGACGTGCTGCTGCCCAGCCCGAACTGGGGCAACTACAACCACATCTTCGGTGTCAAGATGGGCGGCCGCCTGCACTCCTATCCGGTGTTTCGGGACGGAGTCTTTGATCGCGACGCCATCGAGACGGCGCTGGAGCACGTCCAGAAGAAGGCCGTGCTCATCCTAAACTTCCCTGGGAACCCCACCGGCTACACCCCCACACCCGAAGAGCTTGCGCCATGGCTCGATGCGATCCGACGGTCTCAAAAGCCGGTGGTCGTGATCTGCGACGACGCCTATGCGGGCTTTGTGTACGAGGATGGCCTCCTTTCCCGGAGCCCCTTCCACGACCTCGCGGACGCGCCCACCGACCGGGTTCTGACAGTGAAGGTTGATGGTGCAACCAAGGAGCTTTGTTTCTTCGGAGGGCGCGTCGGATTCGTGACCTTCGCGGCCTCCGGCCAAGCCGCTGACGCCCTCGACACCAAGCTCAAGGGCATCGCTCGTGCATCCGTCTCGACGGCCCCCGCGGTCTCACAGGCCTTGGTGTTGAGCGCCTTGGGCAGCCCCGACCTCGCGCGTCAGCAACAGGAGAGGCTCGACGAGAGCGCGGCTCGTTTTCGGCAGCTGAAGGCGGCGATCGCCCGTCATCGGCTTGAGGTCATGCCCTTCAACAGCGGCTTCTTCGCGCTCCTTACCGTCAAGGGCGATCCGGAGCGCCTCCGCCAGCGTCTCCTCGATCGCGGCATCGGTGTCATTGCGATGGCCCAACACAGCGCGATTCGTGTCGCCTTCTCAAGCACTGCGATGGAGGACATCGATCCCCTCATCGACATCATCGCGGATGAACTCAGAGGTGCTCCATGAGCAAGCAACTCAAGCTCGGCATCGTCATCCTTGTGGCCGTCAACATCGCCATCGTGGGCTGGCTCCAGCTCAGCTCCAGCAAGACGCCTGCCGGAACCCAGCCCGCCGCCATCGAGGATTTGCTCGAGGACAACACGATGGAGGCCGCCCGATACGACCTGAGCGACCAAGCCAGCAAGCTGAACATCATCCTGATCTCGATGGATGCGCTCCGCTTCGACACAACGGGTATCGGCGGAAGCCGGGCGGGTGTAACGCCCAACCTCGATGCCTTCGCCGAGGAGGCTGTCATCTTTCATGATGCCACTGCTTCGGCGCCTTGGACGCTGCCGTCCCATATGTCTGTTTGGACGGGCCGGTGGCCTTCTGTCCACCAGGTCACCAACAAGCTCTCGCCGCTCTCGGGCGGCAAGATGGTCGAGACGTCCTTGTCCGGTGGCATCGAGACCTATCCCGATCTCCTCATCAAGAGCGGGCGAAAAGCCGCCGGCTTCACCGGTGGTGCCGGCGTACAGAACAAGTACGGGTTCGGCCGAGACTTCGACACCTACCTCGATGATGTGTACTTCGGCGGCATGGACCACTCCATTCCGGCGGCAATTGAGTGGCTTCGAGCGAACCGAGACGCGCCCTTCTTTCTCTTCCTCCACGGCTACGATGTCCACGGACAGTACGACCTTCCCGAGTCCAAGCGAAGCTCCATCGCCTACAGCGGAGCGCTCGACGGGAGCATCGAGGAGCAGGCGAAGCTGCGTGAGCAGGGACTCGCCAACATCGTCGAGCCGGGCAGCCCCGCACACCTCAAGGGCGTGCTCGATGAGGAGGACGCAGCCTACCTCAAGCGTGTCTATGAGTTGAAGGTCCGGGACGCTGACGAGCGCCTCGGGACGTTCCTCACCCAGCTCAAGACCATGGGTCTCTACGACAACTCGGTGATCATCCTGTTCTCAGACCACGGCGACGAGTTCATGGAGCATGACGGCCTGGACCACGGCGCGACCCTGTATCAGGAACAGCTCCACGTCGTATCCATGATTCGCTTCCCTGGGTACGGCCGACGCCAAGACATTCACGCTCCCGTTCGAACCCTCGATCTCTTCCCGACAGTCTTCGATGCGCTCGGTCTCGCGGGCCCCAGCCGAGTGAACGGAGAGAGCCTCCTCCCGCTCCTGCGCGGTGAGAAGCTCGACCTCACCATCTACGCGGAGTCCGACTACCGGCTCTTCGTTCACCAGCGGATGATCCGAAAGGGGAGCTACAAGCTGATTCTCGACCTCCTGGATGGTAAGCGCGAGCTCTACAACCTCGAGAAGGATCCTGCGGAGGCACGGGATATCAGCTCGCAGGACCCCCGCATGACCTACGAGCTGGAGCAGGACCTGCGGCGCTGGATGGACCAGTCCAAGACCAATCCACAGGATTACCTGGGCCTAAATGAGGAGCCGATCACCATCTTTTAGGTCGGCTCCTCTGGTATCGAGGCGTTCTCGGGGTATGATGACATGCGGGCAGGGCACGGGCGCCGGTGCGCTGCGCATAGATTTTAGGGGTTCTAATGGCTTACAAACCTTCACTGGCTGAGTTTCTTTACACCGACGCAAACACCTCCGTGGACGACTACTACCGAGAGTTGATGCGGGGCCAAGACCAGACGCCTGTGGGCACCGACGCCTCGAAGCCACGCTTCACACTGGTGGTCGGCCCGTCGCCCTTCTCGATGCCGCGCGGCTGGGAGTTCTTCTTGACCTCTCCTTACGAGGGCGCGACCTACATCAGCACCGTCCTCCACAACGCGGGCTACCCCGTTCGCATCATCGACGTCCGCTACACCCCAGACCCGCTTGAGGCCGCCATGGAGCAGATCAAGCAAGGCACCGATGTGCTGGGTATCTGCACCTTTGAGGACAACTTCCCCTTCTGCCGCGAGCTGATCAACCGGGCGAAGTCGGAGCTCCCGCACGTGCCCATCATCGCGGGAGGGTCGCTGGTGACCTCGGTACCCGAGCTGTTTATGCAGACCACCTGCACCGACGTGGCGGTCATCTCAGAGGGCGAGATCACGATCCTTGAGTTGATGGACAAATTCACAGACGGGCGCTGGCGGCCCGAAGACCTGGCGACCGTGCGAGGCATCTGGTACACCACCCCCGAGGGCGAGATCAAGGCCACGGCACCGCGGGGTCAGATGATGGACCTCGACGCCCTGCCCAAGATGAACCTCGACCTGTGGCCGCAGGCGCAGTCCGAGATGGGCCTTCAGCCACAGATCATCAGCTCGTACAGCCGCGGCTGCAAGATGGACTGCTCGTTTTGCTACCGGACAACCCCTCAGGAGCGCGCCAAGTCGCCAGAGAAGATGGATGCCGAGCTGGCCGAGCTCAAGGCCAAGCACGACATTGAGTTTGTGTTCTTCGTGGACCTCACCTTCACTAGCCACAAGCAGCAGACCCTGGAGATGCTTGACGTCATCAAGAAGCACGACATTCGGTGGACTTGCCTCACGCGCTGTGCCGACATGGACGTGGAGCGGGCAGAGGCCATGCAAGAAGCCGGCTGTGACATCGCGCTCTTCGGCGTGGAGTCGCTCGGTAAGGACGTTCTCTTGGAAGCGCGGAAAGGCAACACCGAGAACCTCACCATCAAGGCCCAGCGTACCGTCGAAGAAGCCGGGGTGCGATTCGGTGGCCTGACCATTGTCGGCCTGCCTAACGAGACGGAGGAGTCTCTCGATCACATGTGTCAGTGGGCCGAGGAGAACAACCACATCACACGAGTGAAGTACCTCTCCTTGATGCCAGGGACCACCGTGTACAAGGACGGCGTGGACTCTGGCCTCCTCAAGAGCGAACTGGACCACCTCAACTGGCTCAGCATTGAGCAAGCCCTCCACGAAGATGAGTTCATCAACGTCAACGGGCTCCCCGAGCAGGTGATGCGCGATGCATACAAGCGCCTGTACGATGCGTACCAGCCCGGTCCCGTCATGGACTTCAAGCACTATCCTGAGCACTTCGAGTACCACCACCCCAACAGCGAAGACGGCCAACGTCATTGTGTGGAATACGCCGGAAGCGAATGGCGAGCCGGCTGGTCATCAGCCGCCCCGCCCCTCGTTCCTGGCTCTGAGCGTTTTACGCTAGAGCACTGTGGCGTTGAAGGGGCCGTCGAGAAGGGCGCGTCAACCATGCTCAGCGGCGCACAACGAATGGTGGGCGTCACCGCGAAGTAGGCCTCCGTCTGCCCAAGACCTGCTGGAGCGATTAGACTCGCTGTACTATGACGACGCCTTCTGACTACAGCGCCGGTTCCATTCAAGTTCTGACCGGCCTCGAGCCCGTTCGCATGAGGCCCGCTATGTTCATCGGGTCTACAGGCACCGATGGCTTGCACCACTGCCTCGCGGAGCTGATTGACAATTCGGTCGACGAGGTGCTCGCAGGGGCCGCCGACGACCTCTCTGTGACGGTGCACCAAGACGGAAGCTGCACCGTCGAAGACAACGGTCGCGGGATTCCGACAGGACCCTTCGGCGAGACCGGTCAGCCCGCACTCGAAGTGGTGATGACCACCTTGCATGCCGGCGGGAAGTTTGGTGGGAGTGCCTACAAGGTGTCTGGCGGACTGCACGGGGTCGGCCTCTCCTGCGTCAACGCTCTGTCCCGATGGCTCGAGGTCGACATTTGGAGAGAAGGCCAGCACGTTCAGCAGCGCTACGAGGTCGGCCAACCCACCGGCGCCATGAAGACTCTCGGGACCACCGAGCGTTCAGGAACACGCATCACGTTCATGCCCGACGAGACCATCTTCTCACCCGATGCCCGATGGGAGCCCAGTCGAATCAGCCGACGCCTTCGTGAGCTCGCCTACCTCAACCCGGGCGTTCGCATCCGCTTTAGGGACGAGCGAGAGAACATTGACATCAACCATTGCTACGAGGGAGGCCTCTCCGCGTTCGTCGAGAGCCTGAACAAGACCAGACTCCCCATCCAGCCCAAGCCCATCGCACTTACCTGCGCTCCCAACGACGTCCAGGTGCAGATCGCGCTCCAGTGGACCAGCCTCTATGCCGAAGAAATCAAGTCCTACGTGAACATGGTGTGGACCGTAGACGGTGGAACGCATGTCTCCGGCCTGCAGCGAGCCATTGCGGATGCCGTCCGCTTGGTCGCGAGCGAGCGCGAAGACTTCGGCAGCAAGTACAAGCAGATCAGACCGAATGACACGAGGGAAGGTCTGACGGCCGTCTTGAGCGTGATGATGCGAAATCCAGAGTTCCAAGGCCAGACGAAAGGCCGGCTGATGAACGACACCCTCGAGACGGATCTGCAGCAGGCCGTCGGCACGGCGCTGGCGGATTGGCTCAGGGCAAACCCCGAAGAGGCGGGCCGGATCATAGAGAAGGCACTATCCGCTGCCCGGGCTCGCTTGGCCGCCAACATGGCGAGAACAGAGGCAGAGCACATCACCACCCCGGGCGCCATCGACCTGGACTCCTATCGAAAGCAGTTCGGCATTCGGTCGCTTAACTGGCACGACTCCGCCGTTTGGCTGACAGACGAGGCGCTCCTGGCGAAGCATGCGGAGATGGCCAAGGTGCCACGGGATGCCAAGCTCCTGGATGTCTGCTGCGGCTCAGGCGTGGTGGGGGCCGCCTTCCGAGACAAGGTAGGCCACATCACCGGGCTCGACATCACACCGGAGATGGTGGCTCTCGCGCGCACACGCCTCGATGAGGTCGTGCTGGGTAACGTCTTCGACATGCCGTTCGCGGACGGGGGCTTCGACATCGTCAGCAATCGCGAGGTCATGCACCTGTTTCCTCACCCCGAGCAGATGCTCTCCGAGGTCATCCGAGTGCTCAAGCCAGGGGGCCAGTTTGTCTTCGGTCAGATTGTGCCTTTCTGCGCAACGGACGCACCGTGGATGTACCGAATCTTCCGCAAGAAGCAGCCTCTGTTGCACCACATGTTCTTGCATGAGGATCTGCTGAAGCTCCTGACTGACGCCGGGTTCACCCAGATCCAGACGACCGAGATCAACGTTTGGGAGAACATCGACATATGGATCGACACGGTCGAGACGAGTCGGCGGCATCGGCATGAAATCAAGGAGCACTTCTACAACGCTCCCAAAGAGGTCCGCGACGTCCACCCCTTCGAGATTCTCGACGATGGTACCGTGATGGACCTTTGGCGCTGGGTCATCTACTCTGCAAACAAACCGGAGGCATCGAGGCCATGAGTTCTTCTCTCGACCAAGGCGGGGTTGTCGACCACTTCACGGCTCGGGCCGAAATCTATGACCACTCGAGCCACTGGTGCACCGCCGAAGACTTGATGGCCAAGGTGGTCGACTGTGTCGCCCCCGAGTCCCAGCACCACCTGCTGGACCTCGCCTGTGGAACGGGGCTGGTCACGCGCGCCTTCGCGGGAAAGGTGGCTCGCCTGGTGGGCCTGGACCTAACCCCTGCCATGGCCGCGCAAGCGGAGGCGGCCCTCGATGAGCTCGTCATTGGAAGTGCAGAGGCGATGCCCTTCGACGACGCCACCTTTGACCGCATCACTTGTCGGCAAGGCATTCAGTTCATGGACGCACCCAAGGCCGCGGCGGAGATTCACCGGGTCCTCAAGCCCGGCGGCCGAGTGGTACTCGTCGATCTCGCCGCCTACGGTGAGGCGGATCGTGAGGAATACTTCGAGGTGCTCCGTCTTCGAAATCCTGCACGCCGAAACTTCTGGGTCCGTGGAGATGTCCAGCGCCTGTTGGAGGACACGGGCTTCCGCAACGTCCGTACCGTGGAGCATGTTTCGGTTGAGGACGTTGACACATGGAGTGCCAACGGTGCGATCTCGGAGGAACGAAGAGAGGGGATCCGTGAGGTCTACAGGAATGCCTCGGATGCCTTCAGCGCCCTCCATGCCGTGGCGACCGATGACCGGACTCGCTTCACCGACCACATGCTCTTCACCATCACCGTCGGTGTCCGATAACGCGGCTGTGACGCGTCCTACGGACCCTCTGTACATCATCGGTACGGAGCGGTCGGGTTCAAACCTGCTGCGGGTTATCCTGAACGCGCATACCGACATCGACGTTCCCCATCCGCCCCACATCCTGAAGTACTTTCACCCGCTCTCGCGGGGCTACGGCGACCTCTCGCGAACAAAGAATCGGCGAGACCTGGTCCAGGACATCCTCCGGCTGCTGCGCACCCACATCTATCCGTGGGCTTTCCAGGTCGATGCCGAGCGAGTCGTCAACGAGGCCAACCCTCATACCCTCTTGGGGGTGTTCGCGAGCATCTATGACCAGCACCTGGCCTACACCGGAAAGCGCCGCTGGGGCTGTAAGAGTACGTTCATGGTCCATCACGTTGAGGAGGCGCTCGCTCGGGATGAGGGCGCCCGGTTTATCTGGCTCGTTCGCGACCCAAGAGACGTAGCGGCCAGCTCGAGGCGATCGGTCTTCAGCCCTTACCACCCCATCTTCACCGCAGAGCTGTGGGATGCCCAGCAACGAGAGGCAATGGCTGCTCTGGAGCGCCATCCGGGTGCAGTGTATAGGGTTAGGTACGAGGACCTGATCACCGACCTCGAGCCCACCCTGCAGGCGCTGATGACCTTTCTGGGCGAGGATCTTCAGCCCGCCATGCTCGCCCATGAAGAGACCGCGGCAGCCAAGAAGGGGGCTAACCTCAGCGAGTCGTGGCAAAACACGGGACAGAAGGTGAAGGCCGACAATCACGGCAAGTATCGAAGCGCGCTCAGCGTACCCGAGATTGCCCTCGTGCAGCAGGTCGCGGGCGAGACCATGACGAGACTCGGATACTCGCTTGACGATGTCGCCGTGCGTCCAGACGGACCGATTGCACGATCGGTGTATGGCATTCAGGACGTGGCGTGGCAGCTAAAGACAGAGGCTCGCTCGGTTTTCAAGGATGCCAATCATTGGCGGCGCTGGCGTCGAGCGATGCTGATGCGCGCGCTGGGTTGGCGCCGCGGGAGTGCTTGATGGACGGACTGGCACGGCTTCGGGCGCTGACAAGCGACTCAGACTTTTGCCTGCAGGTCCGCCACCTCGTGTGTGTCATGGCCAGCTCGCGCGGAGGCTCCAGCGTCTCGATGGAGATGTTCCGCCACAGCCGGTCCCTTCTTCACTTCAGGGGAGAGGTCAATCCCTTCTTGGCTCTAGCAAACCTCACCTATCCAGCCAGCGGCACAGGATCGGATGCGCTCGGGCGGGATCATGCCACGGAGCGTGCGCGCCGGGTCATTGGCGGGGCGATGGGCCGAGATGCCGGACAGCCGGCGACATGGCCACAGCAACCCGAAGGCATCGAGGCAATGTCTCGAGATGTCCACTGGCGCCTTACCGCCCAGTGGCCTGATGTGGACCTCAAGCTCGCCGATGTCGCGGCAGCCCTTGAGGCAGCGCTCTCCTCGATTGACCGCTCCGCACGGCCATCGCCCGCGAGCATCCAGAGTCTACAGCTCGCGCTCTGTGAGCGCCTTCCTCCCATCAATCCGTGGTACTACGACGTCGATCCGGCGGCGATAGCAGCCTCCACAGCGAGCCGAACGCCCCCCACCGGGGCACCCGGCTTGTCCATCATCGAGGAGCCGCCCTTTGTCCTGCACCAGCCATGGCGAGCGGCACAGCTGGCTGAGCTCAACGCGCTGCCTTTGATGATGAAGACGCCCTCGAACGCCTACCGGCTACCGTTCCTGCGCGCTCTGTTTCCCAATGCGCGCATTCAGGTCCTCCACCTGACTCGAAATCCAGCGGCAGCTATCAATGGACTGGTCGACGGCTGGCGCTTTCGCGGCTTTCATGCCCACCGTCTGAGCACGCCTCATGCCATAGAGGGCGCCATCGATCACGATTGGTGGAAGTACGACCTGCCGCCGGGCTGGGAAGACTGGACGTCGCGAAGTGTCGTCGAGGTCGCCGGTTTTCAGTGGCGGTCCGCCCACACCCACATTCTCGAAGCGCGCGGCACAGACGTCCTTCAAGTGCGATTTGAGGATCTCCTTGGCCCTGCCCGCCTGCAGACCTTTGAGCAAATTTTTGAGTGGATGGGCGCACCCCTCGACGCTCCAATGCGCGAGATCAT
>CAZKOI010000003.1:0-41115 GCA_964554315.1 uncultured Enterobacterales bacterium
GCCAGTAGCCAGGGAACCATGCATAACCTCGCCGTCGGCTCAGACGGCGGCGTCTGGTACGAGACCCTTCCAGGAGGCTCAGGGGCGGGACCGGACTTCAATGGCTGCAGCGCTACTCAGGTTCACATGACCAACACAAAGACCACCGATGTTGAGCTCATCGAGGCTCGCTTCCCCGTGCGCATCACTCGGCTGGAGATTCGACGCGGCTCGGGCGGGTCCGGCGCGCATACCGGAGGGTGCGGCCTCATCAAGGAGTGGCTCTTCCTTGCGCCGGCAGAGGTTTCACTCCTCGCCGAGCGAAGAGCGGCCGGCGCACCGGGTGCAAGCGGTGGCCGGCCGGGATTGCCCGGCGTGGACGAGGTCCACACGGGGACGGGGTGGAGCCCGATGCCCAAGCGCTGGCGAGCCAGAGCAGGAGACAGGCTCCGCATCCTCACCCCCGGGGGAGGGGGTTTCGGACAGACGGACTGAGCAGTCAAGACTGCGGTGCTGTAAAGGTGATGGTTTCCTCGTTGGGCCCCATGCGGCAGTGAGCCAAAAACTCACGAAGGGTCATGTTCAGGTCACGCGCGTGCGAGGTCCAGTAGGTCAGGACCTTGCGCTTCACGTCCTTTCGGTCGCGTCCACGAAACTGCATTGGTGTGCTCCTGGGGAGGCCGGGCGCCGCTCTTGGGCGCAGCCAGGAGCGAGGTCAGGCGAGAAAGGTTGGGCGGCTTAGTCGCATGAAGGGTTTCCGGCCGGGACCCTTGCCCGGCGGGTGACGAGTCGCGGTCCTCACGAACTGAGGGGGCGATCTCAAGGGCTATTTGCCACGGGAATCCGCCCCCGTCAAGAGCATCCTGCATTCATCCGGTCACAGTGTTGTGACATCGGACATGTGTAGCGTTTTTAGACGCACGGATGACGCCGGAGAGACCGCCGGAGAGTGGCCCAGGGCTTGCAGTCGACGACCCCATGATTTCTCCTCTCGCTTGGCTCGCCGTGGGCGCTGTCCTCGGTGCGTGGTCGTGGGCGCTGGCGGCCCTCACTCCGCCCCAGCTCGCGGCCGCGGCCTGCGCGGCGGCGGCGGCATCCTTCGCCCTCCCCGTGCGCCCTTCTCTGGTCCTGATCGGCATCGTCCTCGGGCAGGCCGCCATTGCTGCTCAGCCAGAGCCGGCAGCGCTCAGAGACTGGACCTCTGGCGAGGTCCTGGGGGTCTCGGGCCGATCCGTTCTCCTCAAGACACCCCAGGGCCACCTCTGGACCCAACTCTGGCCCAAACCCCCTCCTGTGGGCAGCCTCGTGGCAGGCCGCCTTCGGGCCTCCGCCCCTCGCCAGGCCCTCCCCGGCAGCTGGCCATCCCATGCTCAAGCCATCCTCTCCAGGGCTCATCAAGCCCGGATGCACCCGTGGGTCAGCCTGACCCCGAGCGAAGCGATGCCCACCGCCCTCGCGCATGTTCGACACCGCGGCCTTATCTGGGCGCTGGCAACAGGAGATCGATCCGCCATTGATGACGAAACGACCAACCTGTTGCGCCGGACAGGAGCCGCCCACCTCCTCGCCATCAGTGGACTTCACGTCGGCATGGTCGCCGCGCTTGCTTGGGCCATCGCGTGGGCCCTGACCCGAGGCCTGACGTCGGGCCCCTGGCCGCCCATCGCGCGGGTCCTTCCTTCGCTCATGAGCGCGATCGCCGCCTGCCTCTACGCGCAGGCTGTCGGGTGGCCCGTCTCCACGCAGCGGGCCGCCATGATGGTCGCAGGAGCTTGTGCCTGCGCGATCATCGGGCGCCGGGTGGACCCCTGGCAGATCCTCGGCATCGCGGCGCTCGCGGTGCTCGCCGTCGAGCCTTCTCAGGTCGCCAGCCTGGGCTTTATGATGTCCTTCGGTGCGGCCGGGGCCCTCATCGGTTGGATGCCTCGCTGGTCCACATGGACCGCCCATTACCTGCCGAGGCCCCTTCGCTGGGCGGCAAACAGTCTGGGTGTCACGCTCGTTGCCACACTCGGAACGCTTCCTTGCTCCGCCTGGGTCTTTCAGTCGGTCCCCATCGGAGGAATCCTCGCCAACCTGCTCGCAGTCCCCCTGTTCTCCCTGGTCACCGTGCCTGCTGCTCTCCTCGCGAGCTATGGTCCCGAGGTGTTCGCGAGCATGTTCGCTGCGATCGCGGAACGGAGCATCGACGCGGCCTTGGCATGGCTTGAAGTGTGCGATCTCGGCGAGCTCAATCCCGCCATCGGACCGGTCTTAGCCATCGCGCTCGCTGTCGCTGTGTTGACTCAACGCCCGAGGACGTTGGCGCTCATCGTGGCCTGCTCCGTGTTCTCCTTCTCTCTCCCGACCCGCGACCTTGTGGTCACGTTTCCCGCAGTGGGTCAGGGAAGCGCAGCGCTCGTTTCCTGGCCCGACGGCCGGACGTGGCTCATTGACGGCGGCCCTGACGGACGCGGGCTGACTCAATGGCTTCGCCGCACCGGAATCGACACCCTTGATCGCGTCGTGGTCTCCCATCCTGATCTCGATCACTTTGGCGGAATAGAGCCCGTCATCTCGTCGCTGGATATCGGCGAGCTGTGGTTATCGAGGCCGCCTGTGGCGGGCGAGGATCGGTACCGGCACCTGTGGCTCTTGGCTCACCAGAAGGCGATCACGATACGATCCTCCGTCGCTCAAGAGGGTCGTACGGACAACGATGCTGGCGTCGTCGTCAGCCTTCGTCACGGCCAGCACCGCTTCTTGTTCCTGGGGGATGTCAGTCGTGAAGTCGAGCGTGAGATTGCCCGTCAGCTACCGCGAACCTCTGTTGTTCAGATGAGCCATCATGGCTCAGGCCGATCGTCCGACCCTGCGATCGTCGATGCCACCAAAGCGGCGTTTGCCGTCGTTCAGAGCGGGCCAGGCAACCGCTACGGACACCCGAGTCCCGAGGCAATCCGCCGCTGGTCCGGGACAAAGGTGCTTAGGACGGACACTCTCGGCAGCATCCGAATCCGGAGCAACGGGACCTCTTTGGTGGCACAGCGATGGGACCCGGTCTGGGGGTGGCGGTCCATACCCAGATCTCCTGCAGAGCAGCGTTGACACCCCCATGGGACGGGGGTACAAGAGGAGGGAGACTTCAAACCCTTACGTAAACGTAAGATTTAATCCCTGATCCAACTGGCCATAAATGTCCGCTGCAACCTTCCGAATCGGTGAGCTCGCCAAGCGTGCTGAGAAGACCGTGCGCACGATTCACTTCTACGAGGAGCTGGGCCTGCTCCAGCCGGCCTCACGCAGCCCAGGCGGATTTCGGATGTACAACAGTCAGGCGCTAGACCGCATCCACTGGATCGAGCGACTCCAGGAGCTCGGCTTCTCCCTCACCGACATCAAGCAGTTTCTCGCGGACTTCCACGCCCACGACACCGGGCCACAGTCCATGGACGCCCTCCGGAGCTTCTACACCGAGAAGCTGGCCGAGACCCAGGAAGCGATCGGCCGCCTGCAGTCGCTAGCCGCCGAGCTCGAGGCCTCCATTTCTTACCTTCAGGCCTGCACCGGGTGCGCCGTGAGCGACCCCGTGCATGCCTGCGCACAGTGCGACGACGACCAACACTCCAACAGCGACACGCCGCGACTTGTGGCCACCATCGCGACGAGGCCTTCATGACGGTGAAGACCCCTATCTACCTGGACAACCATGCCACCACACCCTGCGACCCTCGCGTCGCTGAGGCCATGTGGCCCTACCTCACCGAGTCCTTCGGCAATGCTGCGAGCCGCAACCACGCCTTCGGCTGGGCGGCCAAGGAGGCCGTTGAGGTGGCGCGCGAACAGATCGCTGATCTCCTCGGCGGCGACGCGAAGGAGATCGTGTTCACCTCCGGGGCCACCGAGTCGAACAACCTCGCCATCAAGGGCATTGCGAAGTTCTACCAGAGCCGCGGCAAGCACCTGATCACCGTAGCGACCGAGCACAAAGCGGTGCTGGACTCCGCCCACGCGCTCGAGGAAGAAGGCTGGGAAGTGACCTACCTGGGCGTCGGCGAGGATGGCCGCGTCCAGCTTGACGAGCTCGAGGCCGCCTTCCGGGACGACACCGTGCTCGTGAGCGTGATGCTCGCGAACAACGAGATCGGTGTGATCCAGCCCATCGCCGAGATTGGCGAGCGATGCCGAGCGCGCGGAATCTTCTTCCACTGCGACGCAGTCCAGGGCTTGGGGCGCATTCCCTTCGACGTCAAGGACGCCAAGGTTGACCTCGTATCAATCTCGGCCCACAAGATGTACGGCCCCAAGGGCATTGGTGCGCTGTGGGTGAGACGCGGCCGCCCCCGGGTTCGCTTGGCGCCCATCATCGACGGCGGCGGCCACGAGCGAGGCATGCGGTCGGGCACGCTTCCCGTCCACCAGATTGTGGGATTCGGAAAGGCCGCCGAGCTCGCGAAGCAAGAACTTGAGAACGGCGGCATCGACCGCGTGCGGGCGCTCCGGGACAAGCTCTGGAGCGGCCTCCAGGAGCAGCTCGACGAGCTCTACCTGAACGGATCTTGGGAGCATCGCCTGCCCAACAACCTCAACGTCAGCTTTGCCTACGTGGAGGGTGAGGCCATGATGATGGGCATCAAGGACATTGCCTGCTCATCAGGGTCCGCCTGCACCTCCGCCAGCCTCGAGCCGAGCTACGTCCTCCGCGCACTCGGCGTCGACGTCGAGCTCGCTCACACCTCCATTCGCTTCGGCGTCGGACGCTTCACGACCGAGGAGGAGATCGACTTCGCGCTCGATCTCATCGTCAAGAAGGTGAAGTGGCTCCGGAGCATGTCACCCCTGTACGAGATGGTGCAAGAAGGCATTGATCTCAAGACCATCCAGTGGACTGCCCACTAGCAACTGAGGACCGAATCATGGCCTACAGCGATAAAGTTATTGACCACCTTGAGAACCCTCGGAACGTGGGCAGCATGGATCGGAATGATCCGGATGTCGGCACCGGCATGGTGGGCGCGCCCGCCTGCGGCGACGTGATGAAGCTCCAGCTCAAGATCAACGACAGCGGAATCATCGAGGACGCAAAGTTCAAGACCTTCGGGTGCGGCTCAGCGATCGCCTCAAGCTCGCTCATCACCACCATGGTGAAGGGGCAGTCCATTGATCAAGCGCTGGCCATCTCCAACGCTGAGATCGCCAAGGAGCTGTCGCTCCCTCCCGTCAAGATCCACTGCTCGGTGCTGGCTGAGGATGCCATCAAGGCCGCGATCAACGACTACCAGACCAAGAAAGGGAACGGATAAGCCATGGCCGTGACGATGACCGACGCTGCGATCAAGCGGGTGAGGACGCTCTGTAAGAAGCGTCAGACACCCGACGCGGTCCTACGGGTCGGCGTCCGCGGCGGCGGCTGCTCGGGCTTGTCGTACTTCATGGACTTTGTGGAGCAAGCCGAGGAGAAGGACAAGATCTTCGAGTTTGGCGAGCCCGCGGTTACCCTGGCTGTGGACCGCAAGTCGTACCTCTTCCTCAACGGCACCGAGATCGACTTTGAGCAAACCATGATGAAGAGTGGGTTTCAGTTCAACAACCCCATCGCCGGCCGGTCCTGCTCCTGCGGTGAGTCGTTCACGCTCTAGAGGCTGGTCTTGATCTGCTGGCAATGCCATGAGTCGACCCAGGGGGCGGTGTGCGTCGGATGTGGCGCCCTTCAGCCCCCGCCGCCAAAGGCCGACCCCTTTGTGGTTCTCGGCCTCCCGCGCCGGTTCGCCACCGATGCAGAGTCGGTCGAGGCAGCTTGGCGGGCCGTGTCGCGCGCGGTTCATCCCGACCGCTGGGCGGGCAAGCCGGCCGTCTTCCGACGGATGAGCCTTCAGTGGACCGCAGCCGTCAACGAGGCTCGCCGCGTTCTCTCGGACCCCCTCTCTCGAGCCTGGTACCTCGCCACCGGCTCGCCATCACCGCCCGAGCGAGGCGGACCTCAGCCCGACGGTGACTTCCTCGAGGCCATCTTCGATCTCCAGATGATGAGTGCTGCCGATCCTGAAGGAGCAAGAGAGACCGTACGGCAGATGTGGGATACACACCGCCAGCAGCTCGACCAAGCCTTCAGCGCCTACGAGTCAGGCTGCGGCACCCTCGATGGCGTGGAGATGATTCTCGCTAAGCTGCAATATCTGAACACCGCGCGCACCCAGACAGGCGCATAGACGGAGCCGCCATGGCCAACATTGGTATCGATCTCGGAACCACCCACTCCCTCGTTGCCGTCGTCATCGATGGCAAGGCACGCGTGCTGCTCGATGACGATGAGCGCCCCCTCCTGCCCAGCGCTGTCCGCTACGACGGAGAGGGTCAGCCCGTCAGCGTCGGCTACCCCGCGCTCGAGGCTGCACCCAACCCCGACGGAACCACCTTCACCAGCGTCAAGCGCTTCATGGGCCGGTCCGGTGCGGAGGTCGCTGACGAAGCCCGACTCTTTCGCTACGACTTGGTCGAAGATGACGCACAGGCCGTTCGATTTCGGGTGGGCCCGAGGGAAGTCACCCCGATCGAGGTGAGCTCATTCATCCTGCGCCTGCTCCACGCGCGCGCCGAGGAGTGTTTGTTTGGGCGACCCGGGGGCGCGGTCATTACGGTTCCAGCCTACTTTGACGACGCCCAGCGCCAGTCCACCCGCGATGCCGCCAAGGTGGCAGGAATCAACGTCCTGCGACTCCTCAATGAGCCCACCGCCGCCGCCCTCGCCTATGGCCTCAACGAGGGCAAGGAAGGCCAGACCGTCGCCGTGTTCGACCTCGGCGGAGGCACCTTCGACATCTCCATCCTCCGGCTCGAGGACGGCATCTTCCAGGTCCTCAGTACCGCCGGTGACACCCACTTGGGGGGTGACGACTTCGACCAAGCACTCGCTGGGGTCCTGCTCAGCCAGGCGGGCATTACCGATGCCGACGGTCCGACTTACCGTGCCGCTATCGGGGCCGCTGAGCGCGCCAAGCGGGCCTTGTCGGCCGAAGACACCGCCACGCTGAGCGCAACCCTCGGCGGCCAAGCCGTCGAGGCGGAGATTGATCGCGCGAGCTTTGAGAACTTGATCCGACCCATCGTGAGCCGAACTGGAAATGCCTGCCAGCAGGCCTTGAGCGATGCCGGTCTGAGCGCCAGCGACATCGATGAGGTCGTGCTCGTGGGCGGCTCGACGCGGGTCCCTCTCGTTCGCGCTTTCGTCGCCGAGCTCTTCGGGCGGACCCCGCACTGCGATCTCGACCCGGACCAGGTCGTGGCCTTGGGTGCCGCTCTTCAGGCGGACATCCTCACGGGAGAGAGCGAGCTGGCTGAGGACATGCTGTTGCTCGATGTCGTGCCGCTCAGCCTGGGTCTCGAGATGATGGGCGGCGTCGTGGAGCGGCTGATTCCTCGCTGCAGCGCGATCCCTGCTGCCCAGTCGCAGACCTTCACCACCCATGTCGACAACCAGACCGCGGTCGATATTCACATCGTACAGGGCGAGCGAGAGTTGGTCGGAGACTGCCGCAGCCTAGGGCGCTTCAAGCTCACAGGAATCGCCCCGCAGCCCGCCGGAACACCCCGAATCAAGGTGGAGTTCATGGTCGATGCAGACGGCATCCTTCGCGTGCAGGCAACGGATGCGGCGACGGGCGCCAACACCAGCGTCGAGGTTCAGCCCAGCTACGGCTTGTCCGAAGACGAGATCGAGACGATGCTTGAGGCGGCCATCGACCACGCAGAGAGCGACGTCGATGAACGGCTGCTGATCGATGCGCGAATTGAGGCCGAGCAGATCGCGAACCAGGTCCAGAAGGCCATCGCCGCCGATGGAGACATGCTCGAGGCTCCCGAGCGCGCCCAGATTGAGGACCTCTTGGACACCCTTAGAGACGCCATGAGCGGCGGAGACCGCCACCGAATCTCCGAGCTCTCTCACCGGATCGATGAGGTCACGGCACCCTTCGCCCAGCGGCGAATCGAGCGAGACCTCGAGCTTGCCATTCAGGGCAAGGCGGCCTCGGAGGTTGCGAAGGAACTGGGCGTCTCGAAGTAGACTCTCGGCGTGGCACGATACGCGACAATGGTGGCCCTCTGGGCCCTTGCTGCTTGGCACAGACTGCGCTTGGTCGAGCACGCGATCGTGGGGTCAGACTCTCTAGGCCCCTACCTCCAAGCCAAGGCGGCCTTGCTCGGTCACGTGCCTCGTCCACCGAACCCCGAGAGCGGCGACGCACTGTGGTTGCTTGCGGTGCCGCTGGTGTCCTTAGCCGACTCATTGGAGGCACTGTTCGAGGCGCGATTTGTGCTGGGCGGCGTCGTAGCGCCCCTGGCCTTTGCCGCTGCTTGGCATTGGGCCGACGATGACGTCTCTGCGGCGCGGCGATGGGCGGGGGCGCTGGCGGCCGGGGTCCTGATGGCCTTCGATCCAGGCTTGGTTGACACCTTAGTGAGCGGGGCGCGGAGCTACGGTGCGCCCGAGCTTGTGGGCCTAATGACCCTCGGTGTCGCGCTCGCCATCCGCGGCTACACCCACGGCTTAGCCCTCGCCATGTTGGGGCTGGTCTGGGCCGCGGGACACCACCCGCTCTCGATCGGAGCCGCCGCGGGTCTCTGGCTCATGTGGCCACAACGCGAAACATGGCGCGTCCGGCGGGCAGCGCTCCTCTTCGGTGCACTCCTCGCGGTACCGAGACTGCTCAGGCTCGCCAAACTTGCCCTCTGCGGGGAAGGTCTCGTGCCCTGCATTGTGCGCGTCGCACAGAGCAACAACAGCACGGCGGAGCCGATGCTTTCCCAGCTGAAGACCGCAATGCACGACCGCTTCTTGGTCGACTGGGGCTCGGGTCTATGGGTGGTTCTTGCGGGGGTCCTGGCCACAGCACTGTGCCGGCACCGAACTCACCGACGCGCAGCAGGCTTCGCCGTGCTCTGTCTGATCGGCCTCGTCAGTGTCGGAATGCTGAACGGCTACCTGCGGTCGTACCACCTTCGGATCATCGCTGTTCCGCTCGCGGTCGCAGCAGGGCTCGGCCTGGCCAGGGCCTGGCCCCTGGCGCCTCTCGGCGCGCTCGCGGCCGTGATGAATTGGCAGCCACACCTGATCGTCGGGCCGGATCCCGGCGCCGTCGCCCGTCATGATCGCATCGCGGCCGAGCTTCCCTCAGGTCCTAAGTGGGTAGACCGCGTCTGGTGGTCGGGTTCACCGACCGTGGATGCATCAGCCGTCGTCCTGAGCGGCATGCTGCAAGGCGCCGAGGGCTTCGCCCTCGGGCCTGATGTTCCCGTCACGCTTCTCTCAGTGGAAGACAATTCCTGGGAGGTCATGCGTTTCAGGACATCAACCGAGGCTCGCTCATGGTTAGATGGACAAGGTCGGACGCCCCATCAGCGGGGTGGAGCGTATGACTGGGCAACAATTGTCGATCCCTCTACCCGCCTCGAGGATGCCCGCTGGTGACACTGAGCGTGCGCGAACGTGAATTCAAGATCGGCCCCTACCGGGTGATCCGCCACATCGCGCAGGGAGGCATGGGCGCCGTCTATGAAGTCGAAGACCCCACCAAAGACGGGCACTTCGCCCTCAAGCTCGGCGCAAATGATCACGGCAGAGACCCTCGATTCCTCCAGATCCATCGCTCGCTTAGCCGCGTTCCACACCCTGGGATCGTGAACAGTCATGCCGTCGGTACCACACCGGATGGCCGCTCATTCCAGCTGCTCGACCTGATTCACGGGGAGCCGGCCCAGGTCTTCGCGCGAAGCATGGGCAGCCCGGGATCTCGGGTACGGTCAACGGCAGTCATCACCGTGGCCATCCACTTGGCCGAGGCCCTCGCGCACCTCCACAGTCACTCCATCATCCACCGCGACATCAAGTCTTCCAACGTCATGGTCCGACAGGACCACAGCGCCTGCTTAATCGACTTCGGTGCAGCCATCTTACCCGGTCTGCCCATGCGCCCGGGGCGCTTTGTCGGGACCTACAGCTATGCCGCACCGGAGCATATCCGTGGCGAGCCGCTCGATGGGCGTGCCGATGTCTACTCGATGGGGGTGCTCCTCCACCGAATGCTGAGCGGAAGACCACCGTTCGCGGCCGACACCACCAAGGACCTCATCCACCAACACCTTCACGCGCCGCCGCCTCGCCTCGATGCCTCTCTCCTCGATCTTCCCTCCACCGTCGTCGAGCTGACGCTCGCCATGCTCGAGAAAGATCCCGCCCACAGGCCCAACGCTCAAGGCGTCGCCCAGACGTTGATGCAGGCCTGAGGCTAGTCCGGAGCCCAGAGCTCGCCGGCCCCAGACTCCAGGCGCCGCAGAGTCGGCCCTGACGTCGCGCCGCTAATCAGCTCCGTACCCCCCTCTGTGGCGACCTCAACAGCCTCCGAGCTGAGGTTGAGGTAGGCCGTTACACCGCCCTCAAACCGCCACACCACGGGAACGCTGTCGTCTGGCATCGCGTCCTCAAAGGGCGGGCCTGGGTCGACGCCAGACACATGCTGCAGCGGATCCTGGGGTCGAACCGATTGGCCTCGAAGGCTCATGAGCTCATCGCTCGTCGCGAGCGCCAAGCGAGAGCCCGGCAAGGCCGGTAGATCGTCGCCGAGCATCCAGGTACCCCCGGACACTGCATTCGCCACGAGGGCTCCCGTCACCTCTTCATCCGAGAAAGGCGGGCGAACCAACAATTGATCGGGATCAATCCACCACCATCGACCATTGGTCCATCCCCGTGCCGCCGTCGACCGCGCAGCCCAGCGCAGGTAGGCCAGCTTGGGGATGCGATCAAAGCCAAAGGCGATGTCGGCCCCGGTCCGAAATGACTCTGCATAGCCGTGAGAGGGCAAGAAGGGCGCACCGCAGGCCAAGATCCATGCGTCGCCTGCAGCCTCTCGAATCACCTGCATGCCCACATGAAAGGCCTCAATGCCAGTGACGTCATCATGCCTCTCGCCGACCTGGGCGCCCGCATAGAGGAAGTCGAGCTTGAGATAGGTCCATCCATCGGCGACCTTGGACGCGATCTCATTGGCAAGCCAGGTTGCGGCCTCAGGGTGCGTAGGATCGAGCACCGCGTAGTCTCCGGTGCCCAGGTTACTGAAGCTAATCTCGCCTCCACCGTCAATGCGCTTGACCCACCAGTCCGGGTGATCGCGATAGGTGTCGGTGCTTCGTGAGACGTAGAAGGGCGCCATCCACAGGCCAGGCGTGAAGCCCGCAGCCGCAATTTCGCTCGCGAGGGCCGGCATCCCCGATGGAAAGTCATCGCCCGCCTGCCAGTCGCCCCAGAGCCGCTGCCAGCCATCGTCAATCTGAAAGACCTCAAGCCTGGTGCCCCGCTCATCGCTGAGCTCGGTCTCGGCGAAGGCAAGGTTGGCTCTCACATCGACCTCCGAGATGTCCTCAAAGAAGTGATACCAGGTCGCCCACCCTGTGGGCGGGCGGTCGCCGAGCACCCGCGCAGGTATGCGCTCAGCCACCGCCTCAGCATAGTCCTCGTGGAGCCCCTGGGGGTCCGCGCCGGAGCCCAACCAGATGGGATCGAGGGCCACCGTCTCCCCCGCATCAAGCTCTATGCTGTCGCCGCGATGGCCCCACACGGCCCATACTCGCTCGTCGTCAAACGCGAGATAGAACCGCGTCTTCTGCGCACCCAGCGCACCGATCAAGAGGCTCTCGCCGTCCGCCCGTCCAATCGCACCCACCCACCACGATGTTCCCGGCGCCTCATCCTTGACGGCGACCGCGTCCCCGTCGCCCCCAATGAGGGGGACGTCGCGCTCATCGACCGCGATGCTATCAATCGGAGCGACTCCGGAGTGAGACCAGGACTGGTAGCCTTGGCGCCAGACCACGGGCTCGCTCACCCCGGCTATCCGATAGGTGCCAGAGAGCATCAAGCCGTCGAGACGCCCCGCCTCCGTCGCGGTGATCAGCGGCTGCCAGCCTCCATCCACATCAATCAACTCGACCGTGAGCCCGCCGGTTCCATGGACCGACGCCACCAGCTGTGCCTCTGCGCAGTCCCTGCGACGGTACGTCAGCGTACCCTCCGCCCACATCGCCGCTCCTTCGATGCCGCTGCAGCGGGAGTCCGATCCCGTGTCGCTCGCCGATTTTTGCGGCTGACACGCGGAGGCCATGACCAAGACGCTCATCGAGAGGACTCGCAGCCGTCGCTCAAGGGTGTGACATTCAGGCATCACGCGTGGCTCACTCTGACAGCTACGGTACCTTTGAAGTTTCCATGGAGGACGACTCATGCGCGCGATCATTTGGACCCTCTTGTCTCTGCTCGTCATTGCGGTCGCGCCTGCCGCTTCGGCAGCCTCGGCCGATGAACCGCACGACCACCGGGGCCTCCTAACGCCCATCTCGACGACGCCAACCGCCGTCTCGCTCTCCGCCGAGGAGAAGGCGAAGCTGGAGGCTGGAAACCATGTGGAGCGCCACATCGAGAGCAAGGACGGTGGGTCGGGGGTCGCCGTTCAGTACATCAAGGCGAGTCCGGAGGCCATATGGCAGACCATCCTGTCTTATCACCGCTACAGGGACTGGGTAAAGAACGTGGTCAGCTGCTCCGTCTACAAGCGAGAAGGGGACTACTTCTTTGTCGACATGCAGACCTCGGTGTTCGGCTTCAAGTCTCGCGTCTTCACCAAGAACATCGTCCACAAGACCGAGGGCTACATGGCCTGGACCCTGGACTACGATCGAAAGAGCGATGCAGACGACCTCGTTGGGTACTGGCGGGTCGAGCCGGTGGCAGAGCTGCCCGGCGTGACCAAGCTGGAACACTCCAACACAATCAAGATCAAGGGCGTACCCGGATTCTTGGTGAACTACATGACACGGGATGCACTCAAGGAAGGCACAGCCTGGGTCAAGCGAGAGGCGGAGAAGCGCTGAATTCAGCCCCTCCGACCAGCCGAAAGATGAAGGACCTGGGCACCTCTGGCACGCGCAGCCTGTACGCTCCCAGGACCGCCTGAATGAAGTCCTGAGCGTGTTCGGCGCTCACCAAATTTAGGGTGCACCCGCCGAATCCACCCCCAATCATGCGGGCACCGAAGCACCCGCTGTGGGCCTGTGCAAGCTCGACGAGGAGATCAAGCTGCGCACAGCTGACCTCATAGTCATCCCGAAGGCTCACGTGAGCCTCCGAGAGGATCGCTCCGAGGCCAGGCGCATCCCCCGAGCGGACGGCCTGCACCGCTCGAAGCACGCGCGCATTCTCGGTGACGATGTGACGCAGTCGGCGCGCATGAACCTCGGATGGAGGAAGCTGGCCAAGGCCCACGTCCCGGAGGGTCCGAACCTGAGGTTGAGCGCTCTGCACCATCGACAGACCCTCTGCACACTCGCGGACTCTGTCTTGGTAGGCGCTGCCTGACAGCTCGCGGCGAACACCGCTGTGCAAGACCACCCAAGCCACACCCTGGAGGCCAACAGTCACGGGAGAGACCGACGCCTCCGCGAAGTCCACCAACATCACCTGTCCGGGGCGAGCCATCAGCGAGCCGATTTGATCGAGCAAGCCGCAGGCCACCCCGAGGTGCACGTGCTCGACCTCTTGGGCCAGCTGGGTCAGCGCCAGATCATCGAGGTCGGCCCCAGTCCAGCCCCGAAGCAGCGTCATCCATGCAACGGTCAGTGCCGCCGATGACGACAGCCCCGCACCGTGTGGCACATCCCCCGTGAACACGGCGTCAAAGCCCGAGGGCAGCGGATGCCGCGCCCCAAAGACCGCGAGACTGCCCGCCACAAAGCGCTGCCATGAGGCTGCCGTTGATGCCAACCCGTCTACATCGCCGATGAGCTCGCCGCCAAAATCCAGACTGCGGATCCGAACTCTTCGATCCGTTCGAGGTCGAATCGCGACCGCAATCCAGCGATTGATGGCGGCGGGAAGAGCAAGCCCACCGTTGTAGTCGGTGTGCCCACCGATGAGGTTGATCCGGCCGGGCGCCCACGCCATCAGGGCAGGCGCGCTTCCCATGTGCACGGCAAACTCGCGCGCACACAGCTCGACCACCGCGGGTGCATCAACGGGCGGCAAGAATCCCCTCCGCCCAGCGCACATCGGCCGGCGTGTTGAGCCCAACCAGCTCACGCCAGTCGTTGATGGAGACCGCCTCGACACGGTGGCCTTCTTCGAGCAGGAGACCAATGGTATCGGTGAGGTAGCGCTCACCGGTGACGGGGTGGGGGACGACGCGGTCGAGGACCGACCAGAGTGCGCGCGCATCAAAGACAAAGTGAGAGGTCAAGTACTCCGTCAACTGAGCCTGCTCCGGCGAACAGTCGCGCTCCTCGATCACTGCCGCAACACGGCCATCCTCCGCGCGGACGACGCGCGCATAGGGATAGTGCTGGGCAAAGTCTGCCGTGAGGAAAGAGCATGCGGCCTCACGCTCTCGGTGCTCCCGCTGCAGCGCACGAATCGACGACTCGGATATGAGCGGGCTGTCGCCGACAAAGACGAACACCTCGCTGCACTCACTCACCGACGATCTCGCCATGTCGACCGCATGGGCCGTCCCTAGACGGACGCCTTGCAGTGGCGTGCGAACCTCCTCACCGAGGTGGGCACGCATCGTCTCCGCTTGATGGCCCACCACAACCGAGACCGTGCCGATACCGGCGGCTCGGACTGCGTCAATGAGGTGATCGATGATGGGACGTCCCGCCACCGGCACCAACGGCTTGGGTCGGTCCGAGCCCATTCGCTTGCCCTGGCCCGCAGCCAGGATGATGACAGCCGATTCAGTGCTCATGACGGTAGGCCTCGATGATGTCGCGATAGGCCAGGGAGCCCTCTCGCAGTGTTCGCACTTGGGTCTCTCGATCCACCGCATAGAGGCCGAAGTCCATTTGCCAGCCCTCCGCCCACTCGAAGTTGTCCATGAGCGACCAGTAGTGATACCCGCGAACATCCACGCCGTCTTCTATGGCCTTGCTCATCGCGTAGACGTACCGCTGGATCCACAGCGCGCGCCGATCGTCCCGGTCGTCGGCGATGCCGTTCTCGGTGACGATGACCGGGACACCGAGCGGCTGAAGCCGCATGAGCGCTCGATAGAAGCCCTCCGCGTAGATCGCATAGGGCATGTCGGTCAGCACCTGCCCGGGGCGAGCGTGAGGCTCGAAGGGCGGCTTGGTCTTCATGAAGAGCGACAGAATGAGGTTCGAGTAGTAGTTCAAGCCGATGAAGTCGGTCTTGCCTGCGGCCTCGGGATTCGACCTCACGAAGTTCACCTGCGTCGGAATACGAACCTTGAATTCCCCCCGACTGATGTACCCCAAGATGCTCTCATTGTAGGCGCCATCAGCGACCCGGCAGAGGATCCAGTGAAGAAGGTTCCACCGACGGTAGGGATCCAACTGGAAGATGTTCTTGACCAAGCCGACCTGGGCCTGCTCCCCTCCCGGCATGGCCTTGATGGCATCGTAGACGGCGGTGTGTGCCCGCATGAGGTGGTACAGCACCTGCGCCATGCGCTTGAAGTTCTTCACCCCCGGGGGAAACACCCCGAGCCCGTAGCCCATCACGGCATAAGGACCGCACTCGTTGATGGTGCACCAGCGCTGAACCTTTCCGCCAAACTCCTCAAACATTCGCTTCGAGAAACGGACAAAGAGCGCGATGTTCTCCTCGGGCTCAAACCCCCCCTTGTCCTCAAACCAGAGCGGGTTGGTGAAGTGATGCAGCGTGATCATGGGCGCTATGCCCGCCTCAAGGAGCGCGTCAATCATGCCGTGGTAGTGCGCGATGGCCTCGGCATCGAACCGCCCCTCTTCGGGCTCAACACGACTCCACTCTATGCTGAAGCGGTAGCTGTTGAGGCCCAAGTCCTCCTTCATCCGCCGGATGTCTTCGGGGTAGCGATCCCAGTGCTCGGCCGCCGGGCCAGCCCGATCCCCGTTGTGGATTCGTGGCTGGCCTGCCTCGTCGACGGCGTCCTCCCAGCGAGACCAGTTGTTGTTGGTGTTGCCGCCGTCGACCTGGTGTGCCGCGGTCGCCGATCCCCACAGGAAATTCGGCGGAAAAGAGACCTTGGACGTGTCTATCTCTGACCAATTCCAGAGCGGCTCAGGGTGGCGGCGGGACAGGACCATGCAGGCCACAACCCAGCCCATGGCCAAGACACCAACGACATACAGCGTGACAATCATGCGACTAACCTACTTGTGAGAAGTTTATTGCTCGGTCCTGTAATACGACCCTCGCGGCTCTGGACCGAACGTCGCCAAAATGACGCATTACGCAGAAGTTGGTACGCTTCGGCCGGCGGGAGTCACTCCTCCTTCACTATGGTGATCCGATGAACCGTGCTGCCCTCCTCTTTACCCTCGCGCTCAGCAGCCAAGCCTCCGCATCCGGCTACTACTTCACCGACATCGGTGTCCGGGGCTTCTCTCGTGGCGGTGCCTTTGTCGCAGGAGCCGACGATCTCACGGCCCTGTACTACAACCCGGCGGCGCTGACCCGCCTCGAGAAGCCTCAGGTCATGCTCAACGTGGCCGGAGTCCACCAGTCGGTGAACTTTCAGCGCTCCGGCGGGGAGGGCCTCGGCCCCTTCGATCCCGAGACTGGGGAGTACAGCAATGCGCGCTTTGGCGCCATCAAGAACACCGCACCGCCGTTTGCGATCCCCCACTTCGGCGTGAGCTCCAAGCTCGGCACCCCCAACACGACCTTCGCCTTCGGCTTCTACCCGCCTTACGCTCCCGATCTGTCCTACGACAAGGATGGCCCTCAGCGCTACTCGCTGATCGACACCATGGTCATTCAGACATCCCTCGGGCCGTCGATCGCCCACCGGGTGAACGACTGGATCTCGGTGGGAGCGGGTGTCGCGTGGGGTGTTCTAATCGCCGAGCAGCAGCTCAAGATCTCGGTACCGTGGCAAGCCGACCGTGTCAGCGTCAGCTTCAATGCGGAGACGGGCGACTTCGATCTCGAAAATGAGACCCCTGCGAACGAGAATCCGGCGAACGATGTGGGGTTCGACTTCTCGGCCTCGGACTGGGGTGGCCTCGCGTGGAACGCGGGCCTCTTGGTGGAGCCGCCCAGCAAGAAGTGGGCCTTTGGCTTGATGGTCCAGCCACCGGTCAAGTTCCACGCGAAGGGCAAGATGGAGGCGGACTTCTCCAACCACGTGTTGTTCACGGAGGGGTACCTGGGAGACCAGATCATCATGTCTGACCGCGTCACCGACGACGAGGTGACACTGAACATCACCATGCCGCTCATCCTGAAGATGGGCTTGGCGTTTCGGCCCACCGAGACCGCCGAGATCGAGCTGGCCGGCGTCTGGCAGAACTGGAGCAGCATCGATGCGGTTACGATCACGGGTCTCGATCTGGTCGTCGACCTGCAAGACGAGCACGCGACAACGCCCTATGCGAACCGAGAGGACGTCACCATCAGCGACGACGTGGTCCTACCCACCAACTACGACGACGCGTGGTCTCTGCGCCTCGGTGGACAGAATCACTTTGGCGACTTTACGGCCCGAGCGGGCGCCTTCTTTGAGACCTCAGCGATCCCGACCAGCACCCAGAGTGTGTCCTTGGTCGACGGGCAGAAGATTGGGTACGGCGTCGGCGGCAGCTACCGGCCCAGCGCCGCGTGGAGTGTTGACTTCGGGCTGAGCCAGAGCTTCCTTGCCGAGAAATCCGTGAGCGACTCTGAGATCAAGCAGATCGCCGTGGAGCCCCTGACCGGCGACTTCGTGGATGGCACCACCATCGGCAACGGCACCTACCGGTCGCGCGTCCTCATCTTCGGCCTTGGGCTCAACTACACCTTCGGCACCTAAGCCGTTGCTCCACCTCGACGGCTCCATGGACCGAGGCGCTGCTCAGGCGGCCTCAAGGGGTTAGACCCCTGCGTCCGCCCGAGAGGTCTCATGTCCATCAATATCCAAGAACATCTCGATGATGACACCGACGACGCCTGCCGGCGCGCGGTGACAGAGAGCGTCGACGGGCTCCGCGGCTCGCAGATTCTCGCCATCGCCACCAGCGTTCGGGCCCTCCTCGCCGAGGGCAAGGAGGTCTGCAACCTGACCGTTGGCGACTTCAAGCCCTCGGAGTTTCCGGTTCCCGACCTCCTCGTTCAGGAAATCCAAGCCGCCGTCGCTCGCGGTGAGACCAACTACCCTCCATCGGATGGTCTTCCGGTCCTTCGTGAGGCCATCGCGGGCCTCTACGAGCGTGAACTGGGTCTCGACTATGGCGCAGACGGCGTCGTTGTTTGCTCCGGTGCTCGCCCCGTGCTCTACGCCACGTGGCGCCTGTTCACCGACCCCGGCGACAAGACGGTCAGCTTCCTCCCGGCGTGGAACGTCGGGTACTACGCCCACATCTTCCAGACCGACCACCACTTCATCGGAACGGCGCCAGAGACCAACTTCTTCCCAACGGTAGAACAGGTGAAGGCCGCCCTTCCAGGGACGCGCCTCCTCGTGATGAACAGCCCCCTGAATCCCACCGGGACCGTCATCGACAAGGACGTCTTGCGTGGGATCGCCCAAGCGATTGTCGACGAGAACAAGCGCCGGGGTAGCGCGCCTCCGTGCATGCTGATGTGGGACGCCGTTTATTGGCAGCTCACCAAGGACGCGTTTCCCTTCTACTCGCCCGTCCAGCTGGTCCCGGAGGTGGCGCCCTATGTCGTCCACATCGACGCCATCTCCAAGGGCTTCGCCGCGACCGGACTGCGCGTCGGATGGGCGGTCTTGCCGCCGTACCTTCAGAAGAAGATGAAGGCCGTCATCGGCCACATGGGGGCATGGGCCGGTCGCCCAGAGCAAATCGCCACTGCCGCGCTCCTGAACAACGAGAACGTGGTCTCGACCTACAATCAGTGGATCAAGCGCGAAATTAACGCGCGTCTCGACGCGCTGTATGCCGGCATCACGGCGATGAAGGCCGACGGCCTGCCCCTTGATGCCATCGAGCCACAGGGTGCCATCTATCTCAGCTTCCGGGTTGACCTGCCGGGCCGAACCAATGAGTCCATCCGAGCGCTGCTCTTGGACGAAGCGGGGATGGCGGTGGTGCCGTTTCAGGCCTTCGATATGCCCGAGGACTCCGGCTGGTTCCGCATCAGCGTCGGGGCCGTCGGCCAGGCTGAGATTCCCCCCATGCTGGCGCGCCTAGAGCGCCTGCTCCAGAGAGAGGCCCGCCCATGACCAACGACTTCGCAGACGAGACCTCCTTCCGCCAGGCCGTAAAGGCCGTCCTGATGACGCTCCTGGACCAGGTCGATGCCATAGACTCGGATGAGCATGACCCCTCGATGACAGACGGAAACTTAAAGGTCGTCTTCGAAGACGGAAGCACCTTTGTACTGTCCCAGCAGCCCCCGACTCGAGAGCTCTGGTTGTCGGCCAATTTCACCGCCTGGCACTTCATCAGAAGCGGTGGTGCGTGGCAGGAGCGGGACTCCTCAGAGGCCATGTTGGACGTGCTTTCTGCGCTGTTTTCCGACAAACTGGAGATGAACATTCAGTTCACCCTCTGAGGACTCATGTCGGCTTCACCGACACTCCCCGACCGCTACGAGCTGATCGGTAAGATCGGCGAGGGCGGGTCTTGCTCGGTCTACCGAGCCCGCGACACTCACCTCGAGCGGGATGTCGCCATCAAGGTGGTGCGTCGAAGCCTCGCCATCCATGCTCGATTTCGAGCACGGTTTGCCCGCGAGGTGACCCTCTCAGCCAAGGTCGTACACCCCCGCATCATTCCGGTGCTGGATACCGGTCGGCTCGACGATGGACGGCCCTACGTCTCCTTGGCCCACGCCGACCACGGCAGCCTCTCGGACATGCTCAGACAGCGCCCTCCCATGAGTGATGCGCTGCAGATCATCCACCAGGTCCTCGATGCTCTGGCCCACATTCACGCCCACGGCTTCCTCCACCAGGACCTCAAGCCCGCCAATGTGCTCTTGCACGCTCAGGGCTCGAACACCGTCGATGCCTGGGTGACCGATCTCGGCGTGGCTGGGGCGATCACCGAGCTGGCGCTTCAGCAGCAGGGCATGGGCGGCACCCCCGTCTGGATGGCGCCCGAGCAGCGAGAGGGGCACTACGCCGAGCTCGGCCCCTGGACGGACCTGTATGCCGTCGGCTTGATGCTCTTTGAGATCTTGGGCGGCGATCGCTCTGGCGATACTCCGGGCTCTCGACGCCTCCTCGACCCCCTACCGGCCGGGCCGCTGGGCCTCGCCGAGGACATCCCCGTCGCGCTGGAGAATGTCGTTCGAAACCTCCTCCAGCCCGATCCGAGAGAGCGCTACGACCACGCCATGGATGTCGCCCGAGCGCTTCAACAGGCGACCAGCGACAACACGCTCTCCATGCTCGTGCCTCAACCTGTCGGCACATTCATGAGCCAGAGCTTCTCCGAGTTCTTGGTCGGACAAGGCCACGAGAGCAACCCCAAGCCGATGGTTCCTGTGCCTGAGGCCGGGGTTCGCTGGAACCGTGTCCAGCCCGGCGAGATGCCTGCGGAGCCTCCACCCCATCCCGCATCCGGCGCCGAGATCGGCGGCCTCACCATGGTTGGCATGAAGGACCCCCCCATCGACAGGCATGAAGACATTCGGTGGATTCTCTGGCAGCAAGCGAGAGAGGTCGTTCAAACCGGTGAGCCTCGGGTGGTCCTGTTGATCGGCGAAGAGGGCGCAGGCAAGTCACGCACGGCCCGGAGCATCGTCCGCACGATTGCCGCGAGCGGTCACATGGAGACCGTAGAGCTGCGGTACCACCAGCCCGCAGGCCCTGAGGACGGCTACCGAGGCGCAGTCCAAGAGATCTTGGCCCCGTGGAACGATAACCGCGAACGCCTGCAGGCTCGTCTCACCCGATGGCTCAGCCGAGACCAACAGCGAGACCCCGCCTCGGTGCGCGTCGAGGCCAGCGTACTGGCCCGATGGTGCGGCTACATGCAGGAGGGAGAGACCCCAGTGAACGCAGCGGTGGGTCTCGCCTTTCTGTACCGGCACCTCCATGCGCGAGCGTGGCGAGGAGGGGCCCTGTTGCTCCTGGAGAAGGCTCACCTCGCTCAAGAAGCAGGCGATGGCCTCAGCATCTGCGATGCCATCATCGACAGGAGCATCGGCGAGCGACCCTTCTTGGTGATCGCTACCCTCTCAGCGGATGCCATCCGAAACGATCCGAAGCTCGCCGCCCGCGTCATCTCCATGGAGCAGCGAGGTGCGCTCAAGCTTGAGCTGTCGAAAATGTCAGACAGCGAGATTCGCACATTCCTTCGCCAGAGCCTTTCGCTCGACCCCAACCTCGCCGAGACCATGGCGCCGCTGTGCGAGGGGAGTCCTGGCCGCGCCATCTTGTTGATCCGAGACATGGCCACGCGGGGACTCCTCCACCAGCGCAAGGACGGCACGCTCACGCTCGATCCTCTCGTGATGCAGGAGGAGCTGGAGTATGAGGACATCGAGAGCGTGTACCTGTCTCGCATCCGTGGTGCGATAGACTCAACCGAATCTCCAGACGCCGCCTATGAGGCGCTCGCCGCGACGGCACTGGCCGGCCAAGAGCCTCCCGCTATGGTGGTGCGGCAGGTCAACCCCCAGGGTCTCGATGCTCTGCTGGCGACCGGACTCCTGCGGCAGCAGGCATGGCGCCTGGTCTTCGAGCACAGCCAAATCCATCGCGCGGCACTCCAGATTGCCTTGGGTCGGCCTCAGGTCAAGGAACTCCATCGAAGGCTGGGCGACGCGTGGGAACGGCTCCGAGAGCAGACGGGAGCGGACGTCGACCTGCCGGTCGGCATCCATCGACTCCACGCTGGGCAGGCCGGACCCGCCGTGGTTCCGCTGATCCGCGCTGCGCGCCGCACCAATCAAGAGGGCCGACTGGCTCTATCCATGAATGCGGCACGGCTGAGCATCGACGCCTCTGACAAGGCAGGAGGCTTAGCCGCCCGGGCGGAGGCCCGCATTCGAACCGCGAAGGCGCTCATCAGTAACTCTCGTCCGAGCGAGGCTGTCCGGGTCATCCGAGACGCCGCCGAGTTGGGAAAGATCGACCGACTCACCGAGGCCCGAATGGCCGTCACGCGAGCCCATGCCGAGACGGAGATAGGCCACCTCGACAGTGCTCGACGCCACCTCAGCGACGCCATTGTGACCTTCCGAGCAACTCAGGATCGCGCCGGGCTCGTCGAGACGGCAGCAGCGATGGCGCGCGTGCACCGCCTCGAGGGGCGCCCGGGTGAGGCGGCACTCCAGTACGAGCGCATGCTGGAGCTGAACCGCTCCGATAAGCGCATCGAGGGACAGGCGCTCAATGGACTGGTTGAAGCCCGCTGCTCCAGCGGAGACCTCGACGGCATCGCTCCCATGCTCCAGCGCCTCCAGGCCGTCGCCGTTGAGACAGGCGACACCCGAAGGATCGCCAAGGCCACCTTTGCGGCCGGCCTCGTTCACTTGACGCTCCGGGAGTTGACACACGCCGAGGACCACTTCCAAACGACGCGCGCTCTCGCCGTCACCATAGGAGACGATCGCCTCCAGCTCGACGCCGAGAACAACCTCGGCGAGGTCTACCGGATGCGAGGCGACAGCCGGGAAGCGGAGCGAATGTACGAGGCTGTAGCGAGGCTTGCTCTGGAGCGAGAGTGGATGGCCAGCGCGGCCATCGCCCACATCAACCTGACCTTCATCTGCCAAGACCGCGAGGACAACCACTTCGCTCGAATCGCCATCGACGAGGCCGAGAAGTGCTTGGCCGACCTACCGGAGCACTGGGCCTGGATGTACGTGGGACTGATCCGGTCGGGGTGGGCTGCTGAGGTGAGCGATGAGCCTCGGTGTCGAGCGTGGTGGTCGGTCGCGAATGATCGCGGACTGGGACGGGTTATGTCGGTTGACCAGATCAAACCTCTCGAGCGGATCATTCGAGCAGCAGAGACCAACGGCTGGTCAGACCTCGCGGTCCGGGCCGGTCACTACCGCGACGCGGTGATTGGAAACCACTCGGCCTAAGCACAGACCCTGCACCAAGGACATGCCATGCTGACCCTCTTTCTTGTGACTCAAATCTTCGCTTGCATCGAGCCTCCGCCCACGGCAACCGAGGGCGGCCAGGAGCCCTCCGGCGCGGCCAAGCCGGGCGCACCGGAGCCAGGAGATGCACCACCACCCGCCGAAGGTGAGGGAGGGGGAACCCCAGCGATGGACGACGCCCCCAACCCTGCCGCGGTTCCCGAGCCCCACGACGGCAGCCCGCCCGGTGCACCCAAGCCCCAGTTCTCCCAGGCCGAGCTCACCGAGGGCGTGCAGCTGAGCCTCTCGCTGGCCTGCGACGGCTGCACAGGCGACCTCCTCGTCCGCGTTGAGAACGCCTCCTCATCCCCTCCAACACTGGCGACGCAGAAGGCTTTCAGCGAACCCGGGGCGGGCACTATTCTGGCGCCAAAAGGGATCGATGCGGTGATCATGGTCGTGGACGATGCGGACAAGAACGGACAACCCACCCCAGGCGAGCGCATCGGGATCTGGACCGGAGGGCTCCTCAAGACCAGCGAAGCACCCGCGCTCGTGGAGCTTGAGGTCGGCAAGGTTCCCGATGAGCCACCGCTGCCTCCCGCGGAAGACGACCCCGGTCGGCCTCAGTGACCTTCCGCGGTATTCACCCGCTCCAGGAAGGCCATCGAGACTTCGCGCGCCCGGGCAAACAACGCTGGGGCCTGCGCCGAGGCATCAAGCGCTGCTAGGCGCGCGTCCAGGGCAAGGAGGATGCCCTCTCGATTGGGACACTCCCAGTCCTGGTGGTGAAGCGGAAAATTCATCGCCAAGACCTGGCGAGCCAGATCGTAGTGGCCGCGACCGGCGAGAACCCGAACCCCCTCGTTCCGCAACTGCTTGATGTTGTAGTACCGGCTGCCGTGCTTGAAGGCGTCCAGCTGGTCGGTACGCGACTTCAAGAGGCTCAGGACAGCACCGGGCCGCTCGTTCAGGCGTGCATTGAGCACGTAGACCGTGTCCTCAACCCACTGGCGGTGAACAGGCTCACTGAGGCTCAACTTCTCTAGGGTCCCGATGGCTTTGGGACCGGGCTCCCCCCCTACGTCGATGAGGCTATCCCCCGTGGGCATTCCCCCCACGCCCTCCACCGTGAATTCAGGCCGATCGACCGTGGTAGGGCAAACCCAGCCGGGGCACTCTCCGGCCGCCACCGCACGCCGCTGCGCGAGCTGACGTCCGAATGCATCCCGATCAAAGTACCCCCACGCGGTGTCTGGATGCAGCGCATCCGCCGCCTCCAGATAGAGCGCCCAAAGCTTGATCCGCATCTCGTGCCGATCGTCAAAGTCCTTGAAGCTGCTGATATCGGGGAGCTCGGCTGCTGAAGCCTCCATCCCACTCCCCTGCTCAGAGCCGGACCCCGCACGCGCTCGAATACGATCAGCATCTCGACTTGCTGCCTGCTGAATGAGCGCGGGTATTCGCTGTGTCTGTTCAGACATAGGCTCAGCCATGCGCTCCATGTCGCGGGCAAGGGCAGCGTAGACCTCCGCTGCCTCGGCCATTCGCCCTTGGCCTGCTAGCCACCGCGCCCGGTCTCGCTCGATGACGCCAAGGTGCCCCAGCACCCTCACGCGCACACCATCCCAGTCGTGCTCACCATAGAACCTCGGGTCCGGGACGAAGCCGCCTGGATCATGGCGCCATGCCGGACTGTCGGCGGGGATCGGCGGATGCTGAACACCCGGCTGGATTCCGATGACGTCCGGGGCGGTGACCGCGGCGGGCTTCGTCGGCGAAGGGCTCGCCACGGGCGGCGGCGCGGGTACCGGATCACTCGATGTGCAGGCGAGCACGAACCAGAGCATCATGGCCGGTCTCCCAGCGTCCACACCATGACGGGGCCGTCTACCGCTGGCGGGCCGAACTCCCGAGTCAGAACCGGCAGGTACGCGCTCTCCAGGTCGGCTCGGCGCTCGAGGTCGGCGTGTAGGACGATGGCGCCGTAGCGCTTGGCCAGCGCCTTCTGGTAGAGATCCGGTCCACGAGCCGGGTGCTCCACCACAGTGTGAGCGGTACGTCGGAGCTGAGGATCGGTGAAGGCGCTCTGGACATCCAGGTCACGACAGCTATCCATTCGCACGTTGGGGGTGTAGGGAATCGGCTGCCCATGCACGGTCTGGTACCAGAAGTAGCGACTGGTGGCCATGGTCTTTCCTACGCTTCCAGGGAGGTCGAGGACCGGCCCATCAATGGCCGCCTGAGTGTAGGCCTCGGGGACCTCGGCGTCGGACACAGGGATCGGCCAGGGACCCGAGGAGACCACCAAGGACTCGAAAACAATCGCTGCAGCCAATGCCGGAACCCAGGCCGCACGCGCCAGCGTGGCCGCCCCCACCGAGGCCAGCAAGACCATCGATATCTGCCCCCCAATGCTCAGCCTGAGCGGATGCGTAATCGCCACATCAGGGCCCACCGCCTGCGCCCAGTAGAAAGGCAGCGAGACGCGACGACCAAACAACTCTACCCAACCATCCCAGTACAACATGGGACCGAGACCCATGATCAGCGAAACCGCGGCCGCAACCCCCCAAGGCCTCAGCGCCGGCCGGCGAATGAGGGCCAAGAGGCCAAGCAAGATGACGGTCCATCGAAGGTATGCGGTGTGAACAAACGCCTCACCATACTGCGTCAAGTCCACGGACTGGAACCCTCCCGGTGCGATGTACGTGCGGGGGTCGACCGCATTATGGTCGAGGATCCAGCCGGAAGAAAATGCCTTCGGTCGAACAATGAGCGCATTCTCACTGCGCAGTGTCCACTGAAACGCAAGCCAGGAAGGCAGGGATACCAGCACCCATGCCGCCATGCCCCAGACCTTGTCGTGCCAGCCCAAGATCAAGCGAGAGGCCAGTCGGCGGCCCTGCATCGCCCCGTACAGCACGGCCACCATCATGGCGCTGACGAGGCCGTAGTAGAAGCTCGCCACCGTCGCCAGGCCGCCCAAGATGCCAACCTGAACCCAGGCCCTGCGGGATGGCGCGTGAAAAGCCCGCCAAGCCGCCCAGAGCACCCAGACAATCCAATGAACAGCGATGACCTCGGAGATGCCGTTCGACATCTCACTCATCAAGAACGGCAGCGTCACCATCCCTGCTCCCGCCACCATCGTGTGTGGGCCTCGACCCGCGACCTCTTCCGCTAGAGCCTGGCCCGCGAGTCCGGCTGCAGTAAGCCGAGCCAGCATGACGCCGTTGTAGGCCACGGCCGGCCCAAAGAGCCAGCTCAATGGCGCGCCGATGACCGCTCCGAGCAGGTCGATGAAGTAAAGATCTCCGCCTTGAGGCACACCTATGAGCGACGTTGAGAAGGGCCAAGAAAGGTCGGAGAGTTGATGCGCAATGAACCAGTAGCCCCAGGCGTGGTTCCACACGTCAACATCCGGGTGCCCGATGAGGACGGAGGCTGGGGAGAGGGAGGCGGGCCAGGTGACGAGCATCGCCAAGGCGAGCCACACGAGGGTCCGCAAGCCCCAGCGCTGGAGGTTCATGTCCCTGGTCGCTTGTTGATTCGGACCGACGAAAAAATGGTCCGTAGCTGATCAACCACTTCACCCGACAGGGTCAGGTGCATCGCACAGGCATTCTCTCGGGCCTGGGCTTCGGTTCGTGCACCCACCAGCGCAGCCGATACGCTCTCTTGGTGCAAGACCCACGCGACCGCTAGGTTGGCCAGCGAGCAGCGCAGATCTTGGGCCAGGACCTCGACCTGAGCGAGCGCCTCCAGCACTCGCGCCCTGTTCTCAGGGTGGTAGAGGGGCTCCTCAGCTCTCCCATCACCCTCTGGAAAGCGGCGCTCAAGGTCCACCTTTCCGGTCAGGATCCCCCGCGCCATCGGCGAATAGACGATGACGCCGACGTCATGATCGCGCGCATAAGGAAGGACGTCCCGCTCGATTTGTCGGTGGAGGAGGGAGTACCGCGGCTGGTTGGACGCGAGGGGCACGTCCCCAAGCGCCGACTGAGCCTCCTGCATCTGCTCCGGGCTGAAGTTCGACACGCCGACCGCACCCACCTTGCCTTCTCGAACCAGCTCGGCCAGCGCACCCATGCTGTCCATGATGGGCGTCGACGGATCAGGCCAGTGGCACTGCACTAGGTCGATGTGGTCCACGCCTAGGCGAGTCAAGGATTGCTCCACCTCGTAGCGAATCGAGTGGGGTCGGAGGTTCCGAGTGATTCGCCAGGTCCGACCGTCCGGGTCTTTGGTGTCGAAGAAGTGCTCACCCTCCTCCGTGTCCCACCTCAGGCCGACCTTGGTGAGGATCTGAACCCGATCACGGCGGTCACTAATGGCCCGTCCAACCACGGCCTCCGATCGACCAAAGCCGTAGACAGGCGCCGTGTCGATGCTGGTGATTCCCTCCTCTATGGCGGCATGTATCGCCCGAATCGACGTATCGTCCTCGGCTCCGCCCCAGTACCAGCCACCGTATGACCAAGCACCGAGGATGACGGGACTGACACGAAGCGTGGACCGACCGAGCTGATTCATGTCTCTCTTCCTAGAAAGGGGTTGGACCGGTTGAGCGTGCTCTTCCGTTGGCACGCCTCGAGGGCGCTCCTCCTGCTCCGCGCCTTCGACCCTTTCGGCCCGACGACGCATCACCCGAGGACTTCTTCCGCCAGCGACTCACGAAAGACTTCTCAGGATCGACGGTGTCGCAGGCCTCCGAGACCGACTTCGGGGCCGTCCCCGGCAGGAAGGGCGCGCGAACCCCCAAGCATCCCGACTGAGCGAGCTTGCCCGTGATGTTGCACACCCGCCGGAACTCCAACTCCGGCCCCTCAAAAGGTCGGGCATCGAGGTGCTGGTGAATGTCGGCCATCCACCAGCCCCACAGCGGTGCAGCGATCTCACTCGAGCTGCCCCCCACCGACTTGGGCGTGTCGTAACCCACCCACAGCGCGCTCGCGTAGCGGGGGGTACCGCCGACAAACCAGAGGTCCAGCTCCTTGTCTGTCGTACCTGTCTTTCCAATCGCCTCGCCGGTGTACCCCACCATGCCATTCACACCACGAATGGCGCCACCCGTGCCCGACTGGACCACCCCCCGCATGAGCTCCCTCGTGAGGGCGGCTGCCTCAGGAGAGAGAACCGGTCGACCATCGTCGAGCGCGCTGATCGGGATCTGCTTGGCGGCATCTCGAGCGATGAGCACAGGGCTTCCTGATGTTCGCCGTCCCCCATTGATGACCGCACCGACAAAAGAGGCCATCTCAAGCGGCGTCACTTCTCCCTGTCCAAGCGCCAAGCCGAGCTCTTCGGGGAGCCAGCGCTTCTCGAAGCCGAGCCGGTCCGCGAAGTCCACGAGGTGCCGCGGGCCGCCCAGCTCCTCAAGCAACGATGCCGCCCCGATGTTCGAGCTGTGAGCGAGCGCGCTCGCGAGGGAGATAGTCTTCGAATACTTCCCGCCGACGTTTCGGGGCCGCCAGCCATCGGTATTCTCGAACGTTCTTCGCTCATTGCCGACGGTGTCCGACGCACTGTAGAGGGGCATGCCGTCGCCGTTCGTCCGCGAGAAAGCCAGCGCATAGACCAGCGGCTTGAAGGCCGATCCAGCCTGGCGCCGAGCCTGGGTGGCCCGGTTGAAGCTGGTCGATGTCGCCTCCCGTCCCCCGTAGACCGCGACCAGTGCCCCTGTGTAGGGGTCGATCATTGCGCTCGCCGCCTGAAGAGGCTCCTCGCCTTGCCGACCGAGCTCTCGCTCCATGTACGCCAGCTTGTCGTTCAGCACTCTCTCCGTGCTCTCCTGGGCCACCACGTCGAGGGCCGTGTAGACATTCAGCCCTGACCCGTAGACGGATGATGTGGGAAGGTGCGCCTCAAGCCAAGCTCGTGTTGCCTGCATGTAGCTCGGGTACTTGACCTCCGGGAGGGGCGTCAACGTCACATTGATTTCTTCCGCACGGGCCGCTGTGACGTCGTATCCCATGGCTTCCATGCGACGGAGTACCCGGTCTCGACGGAGCTTCGCGAGCTTGGGGGCTACATCCGGTCCATAGCGCCCGGGCGCAGGCAAGATGCCGGCGAGCGTCGCGGCTTCCGAGAGACTGAGCTCCTTGGCCGACTTGCCCCAGTAGTGCTTGGCCGCGGCCTCAAACCCGCAGATAGAGCGGTTGCCGGCCTGTCCGAGGTAGGGCGCGTCCAGGTACATCTGCAGCACCCCTTCCTTGCCCAGGTACCCGTCAAGCGTGATGGCCATCGCCATCTCCCGAATCTTCCGAACGAGCGTCTTTTCCTCGTTCTGCGAGAGCCGCCGGACCACCTGCATGGTCAGCGTCGAGGCACCCTGGCTGTACCGGCTCTTCTGCACGTTAGCCCACGCTGCCCGAAGACTGGCGAAGGGGTTGACCCCCGGGTGCTCCCAGAAGTCTTCGTCTTCTGCCGCCAGGATCGCATCGATTAGGTACTCCGGCGCTTCGTCAATCGGTAGATGCTCCCGGATCTCTGAATCCGAGCCGATCAGGTGTCCGATCAGGATCGGCTCGAGGGCGACCGGCCGAGTCCATCCCGCGAGCCCCGGTGGCTGCCGACCCTCCGGGAAGGCGCCTCCTCTCGGAATGACGGTGCCGGTCTTCTCGCAGTACTCTCCCGGCTCACTCGCTGGACACGCCCGCGTGTAGCCGCGAATGCGGGCGTGCTCCATCAACAACGGGGTCGGTAAGTCGAGGCTGGCGGAGTCTGACCATATCCGAGCGGGGAACGACCAGCCGGGATGAGCGACCTTGTGCCTGCGGTGCTCATCCGCCATCGTGCGGGTCTTCTCGCGAATGTCGATGAGCTGGGGCCAAAGGCCACCCACAGCAATGCCCCACATCAAGGAGATGCCAAGAAGTGAGTACTTCAGTGCGGGTCCCAAAGGTCTGCCTCTCGTCGAATCAGCGCGCGCCGCCGCTGCTATGCTACCCTATGAGGTCAGTCCTTCGCGCGCGAGCACGCGCAAGTCGCGGCTTCGGGCTCGCCCAAAAACTGCTACGACGGCCCAACCTAGGCGTTTACGGTGGCCGCGATGATCGCCGGATCGACGGCATAGGTGGTCAAGAACCGGTGGCGCTCTTGCTTCATCCGGGTGACCCAGTCCGCGTAAGCCTCCGAAAGGCCTAACGATTGATAGTGCCGACGCGGGTTCAGGATCGGCACCCCAACCGCGTCGACAAGCGCCGCATTCTCAGGCGCATCCACGTCCACAATCTCGTAGCCGAAGTCCGGGTCCGTGACCCAGACAATCTCGTCCTTCAGCATCGCCTCCAGCATGGCGCTCGAGTGCCGGATCTTCACCTTGAAGCCCTCTCCGCGCTTCACGCTCTGGCTGTCCCCCGCGACAAAGCCGGTGTTCATCATCCAGAGGCCGACTTCAGGCATGGTGCTGGCCAGCTCCGAGAAGCGCTGCGCCTGGAGCCCGTGGGCGAGCGGGAAGAAAGGCTGTGTGAAGGGACTGCGGGTCTTTCCCGTGTCCGTTCCCGCAGCCGAGGTCTTCGTGGTCTCCCCCAACATGAAGTAGCCCGCAGCCTGCTCCGGTGAGACAAAGCGAACAATGCCGGGAGTCGCGGCATCAGCCCCCTCGTCTCGGTTGAGGATTCCCATCGTCGCCACTGCGGAGATGCTGTGCAGGTCGGCCGCGTCGTCGATGCTTGACATCGGAATGATCGATCGACCATTCTCCGTCCACTTTACAAAATCCCAGCCCTGTTTGACCGCACCCGCCGCACTAACAACCTCGGACGGATCCACGTCTCCCGCGACGTAAGCCGCGAGGTTCGTCGGATCAGCTCCGGTGCAGAGCAGCACATCCTGGAGCCGGCGGGCATCCTCAACCGAGAGAATTCCCTTGGAGAATTCAAAGCGTCCCTGCTCGTCCGTGTAGACATTCTCGACCCACGCATTCGAGGACATCGTCCCGCGGTAAATGACGGGCTCATTCTCCTCGTTGAGGCCAAAGGTCTTCGCAAAGCAGCCATTCTCAGTGATGGACAGCTCGCCCTCAGGCCAGAGGCTGACCATGTCATCCTGAATAGGCCGGGTGACATCCCCCTGCTTGGAGAAGGTCGTCGTCGTCTTTCCGGTGCCGCTCAGACCCATGATCGTCATCGAGACGGTCTTGCCGCCGATCTCAACCGTCTTCGCTCCGGCATGCAGGACCAGTCCGCCATCTTGATAGACCTTGTGGTTGAGCATTCGGAGTGCGCCCTTCTTGGACTCTCCGAAGTAGTCTGGCCCCAGGATGTAGGTGACGTAGTTCTCCAGATCGACAATGATGGCTTGCTCGCCGGGCATGCCGGTCGCAGGACATCCCGGGGTGTAGACCACGCGGAACTGCGGCACGAAGTCCGCGGCATCGTCCAAGACATCTTCAACCGGGAACGACAAGATCGACTGCATGCCCGCAATGTTGGCCCCCTCGAGGGTATAGAGCCACTGTGTGGGCACCGCGCGTGGACCCAGGCCGATGAACCCTCGGACCTCGATCAAGGTGCCTTGGTCTTCGATGTAGGCGCGCTGACGACCAATGAGCGCCTCCGCCAGATCGCGATCCATGACCTTGCAGCTGTAGAGGCTGGCGTCCGATTCTGGTGCGATCACGTAGGTCCATTGCGCCTTTCTGGCCTTGTTCTTGGCGACCTTGACCAGGTTGCCTTGGGCGGTCTGGGTGACGGCCGGTGTGTGCTTCAGGGCGAGCGCGACTAGCTGGTCCTGAGACGGATCCGTGATGGTGTCGACATCGTACGGATGAGAGACCCGGCTGCTGCCGGGAAAGGGGCCTTGGGTCATGCCGTGGGTGCCTTGGTCGGTGCCGAACATCGTTCGCTCCTGATGAAGGGGGGAAGAACCGACCTTAACGTGCTGCACCATCCTCGGCCGTCAGAGCGTCGGTGGACGGACAAAACGGGCCACGGCCTCCACGTGAGGCGTCTGCGGAAAGAGGTCTATGGTCCACAGCTGATCGAGTCTCCAGCCACCGTCCTCAAGCAGCTCCCGGTCGCGCGCGAGGCTGGTCGGGCTGCAGGCCACATAGACCAGTCGTTCCGCGTCGTAGGTCGATAGAAACCGCGCCACCTTGGGGTGCAGGCCCGCGCGGGGCGGATCGACCACGACGTGCCGGGCGCCCTTGAGCGGCAGATCCGCGAGCACATCCTCAACCTTTCCCGCTATCCAGCGCCCGCTAATGCCATTGGCCTTCGCATTGCCTGCGGCAATCTGAACCGCCGAATCGACCACCTCCACCCCGAGAATCTCACGGTGACCCTGGCCCACAATGAGGCCGATCGCCCCTACGCCGCAGTACAGGTCAAGCAGGGTGGCGTCACCGGGCTCACCCAGAGCCTCCGCCACGGTCTCAAAGAGGACCCGCGCCCCCTCGGTATTGACTTGAAAGAACGCATCATGGGGAAGGGCAAGCTGCACGCCTGCCATCTCGAGCCGAACCAGAGGATCTCCCCATGTTCGCTGGGTATCGCCACTGGCCACATCGCTGAGCCGGTCTGTCGTGGTCCAGACCACGCCACCGACCTCGTCGCGCGCCAAGAGCCGATCGGCCACGCGCTCGACCGACGCGGGGTCCACGCTGGGGTGCGTCACCAGGTTGACCACGACGTGATGTCCTTCTCTGAGCACGACGTGGCGCCACTGGCCGCAGTGGGCTTGGTTATCCCAAGCGGGACCGAGCGATGCATCGTGGACATCCTCGAGGGCTGCGTTGATGCCGCTCGAGGCCAGCGGACATTGCGGCACGGGTACAATCTTCGAGAACCAGCCCGGCGGATGAAAGCCCAGCCAGTCGCCCTCGGAGGGCGCATCTCGCTCATCGTCAGGCAGGAAGCGTCGAACGCCGAACGACAGCTCGAGCTTGTTCCGGTAGCCATAGCCTGCGCCATCACCTCGTATTGGCCTGGACGCGTGCCCGACCAAGCGCTCTACCATGGCTTGCTTCTCCGCGCGCTGCCGCTCAAGCGGCATCTCTTGGTACTGGCAGCCGCCGCAGACGCCGAAGAGCGAGCACGCGGGGGCCACCGCATCCGCCGAGGGGGTCTCTATAGCGATTCGTCGGGCGGACTGCTTCCTTCCCGGCCAAGCTGAGACGACCGCACCCACGGGCGCTGCCCAGACCCGCCATGTCCGGCCAGCATCATCCTCACCCTCCGCACCCTTAGGCTGAAGCCGCTCCAGCTTGACGGTAATCGGCTCTCTGTTCTTCTTTCGATGTCCGCGACGGCCCACGGTCCCTCCATAGGATAGGTCGTGCCCATGCTTACCGTCCTGACCTCTGTACTGGCCACCATCCTTCCCGTCTTTGCGGCGGACAGCCCTGCTCCCGAGGAGCCCAACTGGGACATCTCCGCTGCGCACGGACCCACCCACACCCGAACGATCGACACCGATGAAGGCACCTGGATGAGTGTCACGGTTCATGGCGAGACGATCGTCTTCGACCTATTGGGCGACCTGTGGATGATTCCCCTCGAGGGGGGCGAAGCAACCCGACTCACCGAGGGTCCGGCATGGGACTCGGAGCCCCGCTTCTCGCCCGACGGCAGCCGCCTCGCCTACGTCTCGGACGCCGGCGGCAATGAGCAACTGTGGATCATGGACGCCGACGGCAACAACGCCAAACAGATCACCCAAGAAGAGGATGCCCGCGTCACCGATCCGGTCTGGGACCCCGATGGACCGTGGCTGCTGGGACGACGCCGAACGGTCGACACGCGCAGCATCGGCGTGACAGAGCTCTGGCAATACCATCTCGACGGCGGCGATGGCTTCGCCCTCACGACGAAGGACGCTCATCCGCACGCAGGCGAGATGACAACGGACGGGGACCACCTCTGGTTCTCCAGTCGGGCGGGTCGCTTCAGCTACGACGCGAACCCCCTGACAGGCCTCTGGCGGATCATGCGGCTCGACCGAGAAACCGGAGAGCTCCGCGTCGAGATCAGCGGCAACGGGAGCGCCGTCCGTCCCATGCTGATGCCCGACGGAAGCGGCATCGCGTTCGCAAGCCGCGACCGCAACCGTACGCTGCTCGAGGTGCTTGACTTCTCGACCCGACAGCGTCGGGTCCTCGGAGACTGGCTGGACCACGATCAGATGGAGGGCTTTGCTCTCCATGGTGTCTACCCGGCCGGCGACTGGACCCAAGACGGGGACTTGGTGATCTGGGCCGAGGGCAAGCTCTGGCGCGTCTCGATGACTGGCGATCGCCAGCCCATTCCTTTTCGCGCGCGGGGAGACTGGACGTTCCACGATGTTCCACGGTGGCAGCGGACCACGCCTTCCGACGTTCAAGCTCGGCTAAACCGATGGGCAACCGCCAACCGCTTCGGTGACATTGCCTACTCGGCGATGGGTCGTCTGGTGGTCCAGGGAGCGACTGGGGAGATCCGCGATCTCGGTCCCGGCTTCTCCCCCTCATGGAGCGCTGACGGACGCGAGGTCCTGTGGACATCTTGGTCGGATGAGGCCGGAACCGGGCGCCTCCACATTACGGGCAGGCGAGGTCGAGGAAAGACGACCGATCTCGGCATCTCGGGACAGCTGGTCAGCCCGGTGATGTCGAGAGATGGTCAGACCGTGGCGGTTCTTCGAGATCCGAACACCGACAACAGCCCGAGCATGGGCAGCATCCCGTGGTACGAACTCATCGTCTTGCGGCGGGGGCAGGGTCAATGGACGCCCGAGGTGACCGCGGCCAAAGTGGACACTGGAATGGGCTTCCGGGCACCTCGTCTCGCGCTTCACGACGGTCGCATCTGGTGGCTCAGCGTCGGCGAGACACCGGATCGCCAGCCGGCGAAAGCCGAGTGGGTTTCAGTCGATATGGCGGGAAGAGACAAGCGCGTCCACCTGCACCTCGAGGGCGCCGTCGAGGCCAGCCCATCGCCGGACTTCACTCGCTTGGCCTACAAGCTCGGCCACCAGGCGTGGATGACTGCTATGCCGAAGCCCGGCTCCGAGGTGGAGCTGAAGGCGCTGCCAAAGCGTAAGCTCAGTGAGACCGTCGGAGACTGGATGGGATGGACCGCGGATGGCCAAGGCGTCACGTGGACAGAGGGTGCCACCTTGGTCACCTATCCGCTGGACGGGATCGGGATACCCCCCGCGCCCGAGCGCGCCCCCGACCGCACCGCCGATGACCGTCCGAGCACGCCCGCTCGTCTGGAGACACCGCTTCGCTACAGCCGCCCTCGAGATGCGCCGACCACGATGACGGCGCTCACCCACGCGACCGTGCTCACCATGGGAGGCGAGGAGGTCCTGGAGAACGCAACCATCCTGATTCAGGGTGACACGATCAAGGCCGTCGGCACCACGGTCGAGGTCCCACCCGGCGCGAAGACCATCGATCTCAGCGGCAAGACGGTGATTCCCGGTCTCATCGATGTCCACGCCCACATGCACTACGGCTCAAGAGACATCATCCCTGAGCAGCCCTGGGCCTACAGCGTCAACCTGGACTTCGGCGTCACCACCGTTCACGATCCGAGCGCGTCCACCGACGTGGTGTTCACGCAGGCCGAGCGCGTCGAGGCCGGTCTCAGCGAAGGACCCCGAGTCTACTCCACCGGCTATGTCCTCTACGGGGCCCTGGGTAACGAGAACGCGAAGACCCCGGACCAAGCATCGGCACAGCACCACGTCGAACGATTGAAGTTGGTCGGCGCGCAGAGCGTCAAGGTCTACCAGCAGAGCCGAAGAGACCAGCGGCAGTGGTACGTGAGCGCGTGCAATGAGCGCCAGGTCCTCTGCGTTGCGGAGGGCGGTGGAGATCTGTGGATGAATCTCTCGATGGTGGCCGATGGCTTTCACGCCATCGAGCACGCCCTGCCCAATGCACCGCTCTACGGCGACGTGCACCAATTCATGGCGGCCAGCCAGACGGAAGCATCGGCAGGAACGGCCTACTCACCCACCCTCATGGTGGCGTACGGAGGGCTCAGCGGAGAGCAGCTCTACTTCGCTGAGGATCAAGCCTATGACCACCCCCGACTTCTGCGAAGCTGGGACCGCCGCGATCTCGACGCACGAACCTATCGCCGAGGTCCATCGGCGCGTTCCGGGGACTGGAACCATCAACAGGTCGCGCGAGAAGCCGCGGAGATGGCCCGCCGCGGCGTGCTGGTCACTCTGGGCGCACACGGGCAACTGCAAGGCCTCGGCGTACACTGGGAGCTCTGGGCGCTGGGTGGGCCGGGGGCCATGTCGCCCATGGACGCTCTGCGGGCAGGCACGGTGGCGGGCGCTCGTTACCTGGGAATCGATGACCAGGTGGGCACGGTCCAGCCCGGTAAGCTCGCCGACCTCCTGATCCTGAACAGCGATCCTCGCCTCGACATCCGCAACTCCGCCGACATCCACATGGTGCTGAAGAACGGACGCATCGTGAGCGAGTGAGCTACTCCGTGGCGAGCTCGTAGCGGAAGCTGCTGTTGCCGATCCGAACCCGATCGCCGCTTCGAAGCGGCTGGGAGGTCACGGCCTGCTCGTTCACCGTGACCTTGATCATCCGTCCTTGCTTGTTCAGGACGTGGTTCTTGCCGTCCCACGAGACGTCGGCCACGACGCCCCCCGAGAACATGCCCTCGACCGGAATCATTCCGTCTCCGCCGAAGGTCAAAGACCGGTCCTCCGGGTGCCAAAACCGGGCCTGATTGGTGACCAATACAAGGCGAGCGTTTCGCATCTTGTTGACCTCGTCCTGCATCTGCCTCAGCTGCGCCGGCGACATCGCAAAGGTCGAGTCGTCAAAGTTTCGCGCCTTTGCGTCATAGCGAACCATGTACTCCAGAAAGCGACCCTTGTAGAACCGATCATCGGGCCCGTCACCCATGTACACCAGGTTGAACTTTCCGAGGAGAATCTCATCACCACTACCGAGAATGGCCCCCTCGACCGTTCGACCATTCACCATGGTGCCGTTGCTGCTGCCCAGGTCTTCGATGGAGCAGGTGTGACCGTCCCAGAGCAGCTGGGCATGGTGCCGACTCACCGAAATGTTCGGGAGCATCAGGTCTGCGTCATCGCCACGGCCGATCACCACCTTGTCCTTCTCAATGTCGAAGACCCTGCAACCCTCTGCTTGATTGAGAATGACGATCCGAGGCATGTGCTACTCCTTGGCCCTTACGCCCTTTCAAAGCGCATATTACGCGTTGGCCTTGATTGCGTCCACCACTCGAGGGAGCAGGTCGTTCCAGTCCACATCAGCGGCCTTTGAGACCGTGATGAAATCGTTCACACCGAAGACGCTGACCACACCCTCAAGAGCGACAACGGCAGCCGCGATAGGATGCGCGATGTCCTGGTCTCCTGAGTTGAAAGAGAAGGAGCCCGTCTCTGCGACCTTCACACTCAGCGCGAATTTCATGGCGTTCGGGTTGGGCGTCTCCTGCGGGTCCACCTGAATGTCAGACCGCTTTGGCGCCTTGGTGACCCGCTTCTTTGGGGGGGCCTTCTTCGGGGCGGGCTTGGCGCTCTCGGTCGGGGTTGCCTCGGCTCTGGGAGGGGCTGCAGGCGCCGCGACCGGTGCCATAGGGGGTGCCGGTGAGGGCGCATTTCTCTCCCCGTCCATGACGCTGATCGCCCGCTTGAGCACTCGGATGGGAAGGCTTGCAAATCGTCGAATCATGACGTCCTCCTAGCGCTTGATCTTAGCGTGACTAACGATCTTTGGCTCATCATGGCATGATCGAAACGCATGGAACTATCTCTCCTCGACGGCCCGATGGGCACCGAGCTTATCCGACTTGGTCACCCCTGCACGGGTCCTTCATGGAGTGCAGAGCCCTTGCTCACGGCGCCGGAGGCCGTGGCGGCGATCCACGCGGCCTACGCGCGGGCCGGAGCGACCCTCCATACCGCCAACACCTTTCGTACCCAGCCTCACATTCTCGGTGATGGCTGGATTCAATCGGCGAAGGCTGCCGTCGCACTCGCTCGAGGCGCCGTGCCTGCCGGACACCGGGTGCTCGGAAGCATGGCCCCCATCGGCGACTGCTACCGGCCCAACGAGAGTCCCGACCGACCCGGCCCCCAGCATGAGCCTCTCGCCCAGGTGCTCGCGGAGGCCGGCGTTGACATCATCTTGGTCGAGACCTTTCCGCACCCAGGAGAAGCCCTAGCGGCCGCCCGGGCTGCGCTCGCCACCGGGGTTCCTACATGGCTCAGTCTCACCGCTGGCCCCAACGCCGATCTAATGAGCCCGACCCGCCTTCAGCGTGCGGCAGAACAGGCGGGTAAAGCGGGTGTTGCGGTGGTCTTGGTCAACTGCATCGCCGCGTCGCTCATCGATCCCTATGTTGCTGCGCTCGCAGAGGTTGGTCTTCCATTCGGAGTCTACGCAAACGCGGGTGACATCGCCCACGGCATGGGCTGGGGAAGGGGCGGCGCCAAGGAATACGCCGAGCGCGCAGAGCGTTGGGTCGAGCGGGGTGCTTCAGTGGTCGGGGGGTGCTGCGGGACCGACCCCTCGCATGTGGCCGAGCTGAGGCGCGCGCTCTTCGACTAGGGCTACTTCTTCCCGAACAGCTTTCCGAAGAACCCGGGCTTCTTGGCGGCTTCTTGCGGCTTCTGCGAGGCCGTCTTCCCCTCAAGGCGCCGCAGCTCGCGGGGCGCATCAGGATTAGCGGGGTTGAACTTCAAAGCCTGGACCAACGCACGCTTGGCGGCATCTTTCTCGCCAAGCTCTCGATAGGCCCGCCCCAGCAGCACCCAGCCTCCATCCAGTCGCCTCTGCTGGTGGGAGTTGGCGTCGAGGATGTCCTTGAGGTCGGTCATCGCTCCGTCTGCGGCCTCCGCATCGGTGCCTCGATTTAGCGCAAAGGTGGTGTAGGCCTTGTAGGCCCCAAACTCCAGCTCGTCCGGAGCCTGCTCGCACGCGGACTCGAAGAGCTTGTGCGCTGCACTCAGTCGGCCTGCATTGAACGCCGCCAGACCCTTCTTGAAGTCCGCCTCGGCGTCCAAGAGCGCCTTGACCTGCGCCATTGCCTCCTCTTCCTCCGTAGGCTTTCCAAGAATGACGTGGTCGATGTACTTCTGGCGCTTCTCGTCCGTCTCAACCGCCTCCCAGGCTGCACGAACCTGGTCAAAGGCCTCCGTTGCCTGATCTTGGACCTCTGGGGAGGCATCAGAATACTTGTCAGGGTGGAGCTGGTTGGCCAACGCCATGTAGGACGAACGAAGCGCGTCCGTTGCCGCCTCGGGATCCAACCCAAGGACCTCGAAGGCATTCTGGGCGGCCTCCATTCGAATCCTCAGGGTGTTGAGTTGCGCCACCATCGGGTGGCCGCTCGAGGTGTCCACAGGGGCACCCACTTCCTCAGCGATCATGTTCGCAATGTCCAGACCATCACCACTCACAGCGTACTCCTCAGGGACATTGGAGTGTACCACGGGTCGTCGCGGTGGTGGTTTCGGGTAAGCTGGCCTCATGAAGGTGAATCGACTGTGGTTGCTCGTGCTGCTGTGGCTCGCTCCCGCGAGCGTGCGCGCCCAAGGCATCGGGCCCGACTTCACCACACTCTCGGCAGCCGCGGTGCGAGTAACGGTTCACATCCAGGTCGAGCGAGGCCCCCTGATCGCAGCCGGAATCCAGCAGCTTGCGAGGGAGCGCCTCATTCCCGCGCCCCGCCCTCAGGCGTCCGGTTTGCAGACCTCTTCGGGTTCTGGCGTTATCTTCGACAAATCGGGCCTCGTGCTCACCAACCACCATGTCATCAACGGCGCAACCACCCTCCGGGTGTCGATGCACGACAAGCGAGTCTTCAAAGCCGAGGTTGTCGGGAGTGATCCAAGAACCGACTTGGCGGTCTTGGCGATCAAGGGACCGGGGCCCTTCGAGGCCGCCAACTTCGCCCTCGATGAACCGGTGCAGGTGGGCGAGTGGGTCGTGGCAGTGGGCCACCCCTTCAACTTCCCCTTCACGGTCACGGCGGGAATCGTGAGCGCCCTCGGCAGGCGCGGGCTCGCTCGAAATGAGATCCAGGACTACATCCAGACCGATGTTGCCGTGAACCCCGGATCGAGCGGCGGGCCATTGTTCGACACCACCGGCGCGGTGGTGGGCATCAACACCGCCATATTCAGCCCCGACAAAGAGAACACCGCGAGCGCCGGCATATCCTTCGCTATCCCTGCAGCCATGGCCCACCGCGTGGCGTCAAAGCTCGCCGCAGGCGAGCCCATCGCCACGGCAGGTATTGGACTGCGCATAGACGATGCCCAAGCCACGGCGACTGAGTCCCGCCAGGGCGCACGAGTCACGCAGGTCATTGCCGGCGGACCGGCCGAGCAAGCCGGTGTACGGCGGGGCGACATCATTTACGCGGTGGACGGCGTCCGGGTTGGAGGACGGGCGGACTTTACCGGCGTCCTTCAAGCCAAGGACGTCGGCGTCCTGGTGTCCCTGGATCTTGCGAGAGGTCCCGTCTCAAAGATCATTGAAGTCCGCACACAGGATGCATCAAAGATTGGCGCACAGCTGGGGGTTGAGAAGGAAAAAACCAAGCAATGGGCAGGACTCAGCATGATGGACGCCACACCCGAGCGTCTCCTTGCACGAGGCATCTCGGCGCCGGACCGAGACGGCGGGAGCGTCCTTGTAACCGCTGTAGAGCCCGGCAGTCCGGCCTCAGTCGCAGGTCTTCTGCCCGGTGATGTCCTGCTGCAAATACAAGAATCGCCCATCAAAAGTGTGGACGAACTGCTCAAGACAGTGGACAATCGGCGTGTGGTGCTGGTCTCGTTTTGGCGAGGCGAGAGCCGCTACTTGGCTGCGCTGGCTAACCGGGTTGATCCTGGCTAGTTCATCAGTCAAGCGTCGGTTGGTCTTGGGGGACTGACGAAGCCGCTTGGAAAACCGCTCATTTTTCGGTGAAATCTGCCGATAATATTCTCTCTTGATGTCACTCATCGCCACTAAAAATAGCATTCTCTGGCTCCTCCTGCTGGTCGCATGCGGTTCGGAAGACCCGAAACCCGCTGACGACTCAGGCGCCCCTGCCAGCGATGCGGACGCCGACGCCGACGCCGACGCCGACGCCGATGCGGACGCCGATGCCGACGCTGACGCCGACGCTGACGCCGAC